>JAESSZ010000727.1 GCA_016763875.1 Nannocystaceae bacterium | reverse complement strand
GAGGCCCGCCGTACTTTTCGGCGAGTAACAACGCCATCGGCACCTGGGGGATCTGCACCCGCACGGCCGACCTGGCGCCTGATTCGACGCTGTCAGAACCCGCGGCGCTGGGGTGTCCGTTGCCGTGCAACCCCAAGTGGGATCCCGGGCAGGTCGGTCTGGTGTGTGGCACCCAGCGCGCGTGCTGCCAGACCCACGAACTGCAGCCGGCCGACTGTGTCTTGGACGCGGTCACCGGACTTTGGCGTGGGGTCAACGGCCATGACATCGGCCTGTCGACGGACTGGAGTCAGAGTGCGCACGCAACCCACCAAGACCCTGACGGGCTGGGGTGCGCCATGCTTGCCAACGGCGACATTACCTCCGCGAGGTTCGTCGACTGCGTGCGGCAGCTGTCGGTCGCCGATCGGCGCGGGCAGTGCACGACGTTGGCGCCCGACCAGGTGTGTCCGCACGCGCAGGTTGCCTACATCGACGCGTGCGAAGCCATGAACGGCTGACCCTGCGCGTCTCGGCTACGGGCGAGGTCGCTCCGCGACGATCCATGCTTTGTTCGCGAAACCGTCACGGACCGCAGCGAGGTCGGTGTCAGGATCGATCAAACGCTGACTGGGCCGGCCATTGAGCGAGGCCCACGCATCGGCGTAGACGGCGACATCACGATAGCCTTGCGCCGCCATGCGCCGCGCGATGTGGTGGGCGTAACTCAAGATCATGTCGGGTTGCATCGACATCATCTGGGTCTGCGTGCGGGTCAGCTCCTCGTTTGGGGCGACGACCCAACGTCGACCGCTGGTGGGGTCGACCACCCGAAACTCGACCATGCCCGTTTTCTCGACCAGCATGACCTTCCACGAAAAACGAAACGCCTGCATGTGCCAGTGGTCGCTACCGGGGTATGCGAGGTGTCGCAGCGGCACGATGAGTTGCACCGCGAAGTAGACCCCCAGCACGGCCAGCACGAGCCGCTCGTGGCGAGGACTATCGGACGGCCCGGGCGTCGACAGCACACGATTGAGCGCGCGCGCGGGTAGCCAGCGTCGCGGCCAGTCCGGCGGAAAGAACACGGTGGTCAGCGCGATCATCACCCACGGGAATATCCCGATCGGGAATAACAGCCAGGTCATCACATGAAATCCGATGACCGCCAGATACGCCAACGGACGGGTGCGAGACCAACTCAGCGCCGCAAAGATCGAGAGGTCGAACGCCGCTCCCGCCCACGACATCACGTGGGCTATGACGTCCCAAGCAAGCAGCGGCCCGACGATGGGGATCCCCTGTCGGGCCTCCAGCCAGATCATCAGCGGCTGCCCCGCGAAAAGCCAGTCGACGTTCAGCTTCGCGAGACCGGCAAACGTGTACACCAGACCGAGCTGCAACCGCAGGGTCCAGATCGTCCAACGCGGCACGGTCGACGGCCGCCCCGCCAGCGGCATGCAGACCAACATCAGGGCCGCGAGACTCACCAGATAGTAGTGATTGAGGTAGTTGGTTTGGTCGACAAGTTCGACGTACGTGAACGCGACGAAAAAGGCGATCGCTGCCACGCGATACCACTTCCCCAAAGCGATCAAGATCGACGCCACGAGCATCACGCCAAACACGAGCGACATGCCGGGTTGCGGCAGTGGCTTGATCCACGACAGGCCCCAGTACGAAAAATAGAATTTCGGCGTGACGTACAGCGCCTCGATCCACCCCATCGCCCAAAACCGCACGACGCCGAGTGCCATCAGCACGCCAAACAGCACCCGTATCGCCACCATCGACGCGGCATCGACGGGCTCAAACATGCGGTCGAGCATGCGCCCGGCCATCGTTTAGTCCCCGTCGTTGTCGCTCAGCGCAACGTTGATTCCTAGCAGCCCCGCGACATCGACCTCAAACAAGCGACGGAGGTCTCGCACGACATCGCGCACCGTGTGGACCGACGCAGGATCGTCGAGCACCGACAGTCGCAACGGATCGGAGAGTGCTTCGACGGCAGCGATGGCGGCGTCGAGTTGGGTCCGGATCGATGTGTCGAGCTCGCCGTTGAGAGGCGCAACGACGTCCGTCAGGCCAAGACCGCCGACGCCGAGGTACACATCACGCACGCCCTCGATGTTGGCGACAATGTCGGCGCGACCCCGATCGGAAAACCGTGACTCGACGTCGTCCGGCTGGGGGGTCCCCCCGCTCTTGAGACCAAGGGGGCGCCCGAGCTTGCCGTCGGTGATGTCTTGCAAGACGAAGATCATGCCGTTGACGACATCGCTGACCGCCATGCGCAGACTCGGGTTGTCCGGCGTGTCATCGCCATCCGCGCTCAGCCGACCCGAATAGTCTCCGCCGTCCGGACGCCACGCCAGGTGCAGTTCGGCCGCTCGTGCCGCGACACGCTCACCCAAGGCGGCGACAACGGCACATCGATGCTCGCCTTGTGGGGTCTGCGGATCGAGGCTGGCGACAATCGCCGAGTCCTCACCCAAAGGCGCAAACAGCAGGTACTCGATGACCGGCAACCCCTTGGCCGCCGTGCCCTGCGCCGTCACCCACGCCTGGGTGGGCTCCTCGCCACTGGTTATCGCCGCCTCGACGGCATCGGTGCGCACGGGCCAAAAGTCTACGGCCGAGTCCACGCCGAGGGACGCAATCGGTCCAAAGCTCCAAGCTTCGGCGCGCTTGAGCGGCGCGCGAGTCGTTCGCCATGCTTCGCGCGCAGCGGTCAAACTCGTCATGCCGGGCGCGGCGCACACCTCGGCACTCGCCACGGCGAGCGCTGCCGACGCGGTCTCGAACTCCGCGTAAGTCGGGGTGAAGACAGTGGCCGCAAGGCTCTCAAGCAGCGCCTCACGCGAAGTGCCGTTCGCTGAGCCACCGGACTCAGTTTGGCACGCTGCACCGAGGCAACAGAGCACAAGCAGGGATACGCCTCGCATGGTCATAACGAATCCAAAAACAGCAGCAAGCGCTCGCGGTCTTCGGCGTCCATCGACTCGAAGGCGATACGGGAGTCCGCCGCCTCTCCGGCGTGCCAAAGGATAGCCTCCTCGACGTTGCGCGCCCGTCCGTCGTGCAGCAGCGTCGTGTGCTCGTTGACGGTCTCGAGCAGCCCAATGCCCCACAACGGCGGCGTGCGCCATTCGTTGCCCGCGGCATCGTAGTCTGGACGCCCGTCGCTGAGCCCATCGCCCATGTCGTGCAGCAAAAAGTCGGTATACGGCCAGATCATCTGATGCGCGGCCTGGGGCACGTCGGGCAGCAGATCGCCAGTCGTGAAACTAGGCACGTGACACGCCGAGCAGTCGGCCTTGTGGAATAGCTCGCGGCCCAAAAGCACTTCGGGATCATCGACGTCCCGTCGCGCTGGCGGTGCCAACGTACGCGTGTAGAAGGTGACGCGGTCGATGACCTTGTCGCCGGCCTCGGGCTGCGACCCTTGTGGCGCAGCCTGGCAATCAGCTTGCGGCGCGGCGCAGTTCTGCCCGGGTCGAAGGGCACTGGTAATGCCGATATCGCCTTTGAACGCTCCGGTGTTCTGCTGGAGTAGACCCGGCTGGTTGGCTTTCCAGCCGAAGCGACCCAGTGCAGGCGCGCCAGAGACGGGGTCGTAGGGCCAGTTCGGCCGCCCGGAGATGCCGTCGCCATCGTCGTCGTCAGGATCGGCGATGGCGATGATGTCCGCCTCCTCGACCGACTCAAGCAGTCCTAGACCGAACACCGCGGGGGCGACACGAGGCGAAACCAACAGGTCGTCGGGCATCGGGCCGAACGCCAAGTCCGCAAAAACGTAACGCGGCGCTCGCAGCGAGTACGCGGTGCCGTCCGGATAGGAGCCCGCACGCTCCTCGTACTGAACGGTGGCGGTGCCCTCGGGCAGAACGTCGAGAACGGCGCGTGGCTGCAACTGGCCCCCATACCCGGGCACGGGGAGCGGGCCGCCATCTGCGTCACGCCCCGGAATGCTCAGCCGAAGCAGCATGCTGCGCATTGGCTCGCCGGGCTCCGGCGGTCGTCCGCGACCATCGCGAAAGTGACAGCCGGAACACGACTTGGCGTTGAACACCGGGCCCAAGCCATCGCGTCCCTCGGTCGAGGACGGTGCTTGCACCCAGTTCTGGTTGAAAAACGAGTTGCCGACGAAGTGATCGCCGCGTTTTTCCGCTTGCAGGGTACGAAAGTGCAACGCGTACGCCAGTCGCGTATCGTCGAACACCGTCGTATCCCCGCCAGCGAGCGCCTCGTCTTCATGCGCCGCCAAGGGTTGCGGCTCTGGCTCAGATCCACAGCCGATAACCAGGGTGGCGACAATGGCCACCCGCTCGCACACCTGGCGGCTCACAACCTACTCTACCGTGACGTTGAGAGTGATGTCCATGCTCGCCGCGGCCACCACAAACATGTCGCCCAACTCCCGGAGCGAGGTCACAGCGGCCGCGACTGCGACCCGGCCGGGGTCCGTGTCGGCGCCCAAGATAGCCTGGTCAAACGGTGCGGGAATGTCGTTGATCAACGCCTCGGTGGCGGCAAGTTTGTCCGCGATCTGCGTCGCCAACTCAGGGTTGCGCGCTTCCACCAACGTGTCGATGCCAGGCCCGCTCACTGAGCCGTAGTCACCGAGACACACGTTCTTGACGGACAAGAAATTGTACAGAATGTCGTTGTGCGTGTTGTCGGAGAAGCAGGAGTGCTCGTCCTCTTGCAGCTTAGTATCGAACGCGACGTTCATCCGCTCTTCGGCGAGTTCGGCCCCGGCCAACGCGCCGATCCCACGCATCATGTTCTGAATCGCTTCTTCGGGCGGCAGCGCAACGAACGTTGAGCGGTAGTTGCCCGAGCCGCTGCCATCCCATTGTGCCGCGACCCCGTTGAGGTCGTCCAGAAGGAGCTCGGAAACGACTTCGAGGTACTGGCGTCGACGATCGGCGTTGGGCTGAGCGCCGTCGTCGAGAAAGTCCTCGAAGCTGCGGTCGCCAGGGCCGTCCGTGTTGAGGTCTTGGCCCCAGAGCAGGAACTCAATCGCGTGGTACCCGGTGGCGACGTTCTCTTCGCCGCCAACCTCGTTGAGCCCCGCAAGGCCCGCCTTGCTGATGTCAGCGCCCGTGTCGTTGATGATCCCCGACTCAGGCATGCCGTCAACATAGTCGACGTAGGACTCGTCCATCGGCCATGCGTTGAGTTGGCCCTCGGGCCCGTCGATGTTGTCGATGGGACCGTCGTAAAACCGGAAGCCCTCGGTCTGTCCGTAGGGCTGACGTGCCGCAAACCACGCGTCCTTGGCCGCGTCTTGGGTCGCCGCCGAGGGGTCCGCCACGAATGCCGCGAGCGCGGTCTGGAGCGCTTCGCCTGTCGTGATCGCATCGCTGTAGTTTGCGAAGACAAGCTCGGCGTAGTTGTCCACCACCGGCCCCGCCTCTTCGGCGGTCAGCGGGGTGGCGTCGCCGCCATCGTCACCTGCAGTGTCATCCACCGCGCTGGTGCCTGCGTCGCCACTGGCGTCGTCGTCGCCGGAGCACGCCGACATCCCGAGGGACATTGCAAGGGACAAGCAGGAGGCAGTCAGGCCGATGCGTCGAAAGCTGTGGCGCGCGGAACAGGGAACGTGTTGAGTCATCGTATTGAACTTTCGCGGAAGGTTGTTGGTGCCCGCGCCGTTCCGTTTGGCGCCCTCGGGCTTGCCGGGGAACTCGCCGTTGGGGACAGAACGCGCGGAACGTACCAGGTTGAAAACGATTGTCAATATCAGACAGGGACGCAAAACCTGCACTCTCACCCCGAAGAACGACGTTCTGGTCCCGGATATTCTGAATACGAGTGCGGTTCAGTCGTCCAGCTCACGGGTCAACAATGACGACGTGGGCCTTGCCGGCATCGTTGTGCGTGCTGAGCAGCACCAGGCGATCGCCATACGCGACCATGTGCACATGCTTGGGTTCGATCGGCAGGGCCTCGGCGACCACGCGCCAACGATCGGTGCTGGGATCGTAGACTTCGAGCGACGGGTCTGGCGCAAGTTTGCCGCCCTCCCCGCGGGAAGAACCTGCCGCGAGATAGAGTTTGCCGTCCATCGCCACCATCTGTCCCGACAAGCGCCCATGCTTGGGACACGCGATGGTTTTCCATTCCCGGTCGACGAGGTTGAACGCCTCGCACGTGTCCACCAGCGCGAAACCCTCGCGCATGCCACCGACCACGTAGTACGTGTCACCCACGATGGCTCCGGCGAACGCACGCCGCGGTTCCCGAAGCTCCAGATCAGTGGCGGAAAAACTCATGTCCGCGGGCTTGAGCGCCGCGCGCAGCAGGCCGGTCTTGTGGCGAAACTGGTCGCCCTTCGGTCGTCGAGGATCATAGTCCAACCCGCCAAACAGCAGCGCTTCGTCGTCGCGGACCGCAAGTCCAAACTGCGTGCGACCTTGCTCGGGAAGCGACCCGACCGCCTTCCAGCTGTTTTTCTTGGGACTGTACGCGTAGATTTCCGGGTGACTGCGCGCGACCTCGCCGTCGTGCCCGAAGCCCCCGATCGAGACGATGTGCCCCCAAGCCGTGACAAAGGTGGACATGGTCTGGCGCTTGGCGGGGTACGGAGCCGTCGTACGCCAGGTCATGGCCGCAAGGTCCAGTGCAAAACCAGCGTCGGTAAAGAACTCCGCACCGAAGTCATGCTGACCGAGACTCTTGTTGCCGCCGAACAAGAACAGCGTGTCGTCGACCAGCGCCATGCCTTGGCGGTTTTTGCTCGGCAGCGGTGAGTCCAGCTCGAACTCGAGCACGGTCGGCGCCACGCGAGTCTCCCCTATGAAAACCGGCTCAATAGGGCGTACACGCACCCCTGTAGCCATCTGACGAATACCCCCCACCGCGAGAAGCTCGTCGATTCCACTGGCTACCAACCGGTGGAAGAAACGCGGGTAGGCGAGAGTCGTGACACGCTGCCACGCCTCGTCGCCCACCGTCCAACGGTGCACGACCCCATCCATGCCGCTCGCGAACACGGTCTTGCCAACCCCGACCGCGGCGACGCCAAAACCTGGACCGGGGAACGTCGGACCCTTGGACCATTCGCCCGCGCCCGGATCGAAGACGTCAACGCGCTGCGAGAGATTGCGGCCATCGTCGATGCCACCGATCGCGACCAGGCGATCCTCGGTCGCGGCCACAGCGAGGGCGCGCCGCTTGAACGGTGCGTCGACCTCGACCCAACCTTGATCGGGTGCCCCAAGATCCAGACGCGCAGCCGTGTCTCGCCACTGCTTGGTGTCGCCGTCGATGGCCCATCCGCCGACAACCCACAGGGCGTCGCCCAGGACGACCGCATCGTGAGACGACCGCGAGCCCGGCAACGGCGGCAGTGACGTCCATGTCGATGTCGCGAGATCGAACGCCTCCACGGTGTCCAAGGAGTGCAGATCGGCCTCCGTGCCGTCCTCGTTGCGCGCTTCCATCCCGCCCACTCGCACCACGCGGCCTTTGTGCGCGACCAGAGCGATGCTCTGCGCAGGATCGATACCCCCCAACTGCTCCCATGCACCCGAACGCAGATCCAAGCGCATTAGGTCGCCGGTTTGGCCGGCCTTGGAGTAGGCGTGGGGACGGCCGAAGTACCCGCCCAATACAAACAGCGACCCATCGCTGACGGCGGCGCCAAAGCTTGTCAGCCCACGCGGCAGCACAGCCGTGGCGCCCGCGACGTCGAGCTTGAGCGGCGTGCGACTCACGGTCCGACTGCGCGCCACGGTTGCAGCTTGCGCCGCGGAGGCCTGCGTCGGGCGGGCCGTGTCAGCGACTGGTGCTGCGCACCCGACGACCGAGACCATGACCGAGACCATGACCGAGACCGTGGCCCAGGCGACGACAGCCAACGTAGGAGGACGACGACAACTCGGTGGGACGGGCCGCGACTTCATTAAGTTTTGATAACAAATTTCATTTCACTTTGGCAGACGCAACGCAATCGCCGACGTGAGCAATGCTAGCAAGCCGGGCTATTGCTTAATTTTGACTTTCGTTTTCAATTAGACCGGTCATGTCGACGCACACACTGCACGTGTTGGTGGTCGCCGTCGTTGCGCTTTGCGCTCCGTCAGGCTGCGCGCAGGACCTGGCGCGCGCCTCGTCCAGCGCCATCGGTTGTCCCCACGACGCCATTGATATCTCAGAGGTCTCGGTGGGGTGGAGTCAGATGAGTTGGACCGCTCACTGCAACGGCATGGACTTCTACTGCTCGGGCGAGGCGGACGCCACATGCGCGCCCGAGGCGTTCCTGCCGCCGGAGCG
>JAESSZ010000726.1 GCA_016763875.1 Nannocystaceae bacterium | reverse complement strand
TCGCACGGCGGCACGGTCTACGTGGTCGCAGGCCACGGGGGGGCCGGGGTGTCGTTGAACGACAACCACGTGCTGACCGTCTTCGGCGAGGGCGAGCGCGGCTCGTGCATCATCGATGTGCAAGACAATCGCCTGACACTGACCAACGTTCGTGAGGACGGCGAGATCACCGACCGCATGGACATGGTCAAGGGAGACGCTATCGTCCTTGGGCAGCCCAATGGTGGAGAGCACCTGGTGCCTGGAACCGTCTACGACGTCGGATGGCGGACTGTGGGCGACCTTGAGTCGGTCCGGATCGAGTTGTCGACCGATGGCGGCGCGCGATGGTCGACCGTCGAGGCATCGACCCCAGACACTGGCGAGTACCAGTGGCTCGTGCCCGAAACGCTAAGCGACCAAGTGCTGTTGCGCGTGTCCGACGCGATGGCGGGCGGCGTCTTGACCGACGAGTCCAACGGCGTCTTCTCGGTGGGGCCACCCAGCGTCCAGGGAGTCATCGCGTTCGGCGACACGTGGCGCTACCACGACCAAGGTGAAGACCTCGGACTGTCGTGGTTGACCGCGGACTACGACGACACCGCGTGGATGGAGGGGCCGGCCCACCTGGGCTACGGCGACGGCGACGAGGCGACCACCGTCCGCAACGCTCCTCCCGGTGGCCCGACGGTCTACGTTCGCAAGGTCGTGCAGCTCACCGAGAAACCGGTACGGGCCGAGCTATCTGTGCTGTTCGACGATGGCGTGATCGTGTGGGTGAACGGTCAAGAGGTGTTCAGCGACAATACCTACAGCACCAGCCACGACAGCTACGCGACGACGCGGTGGGTGCACGACAACGAGGTGCGAACCACGGACATCGATCCGTTCCCCTTCGTTGTTGGCGACAATGTCGTCGCCGCCGTCATCAAGTCCAGCTCGCCGTCCTCCGACGATCTGTCCTTCGATCTCGCGCTGTCCGTCCTCGCCGAGCAAGGACCACCGCCGCCAGCGACGACACCGGCTCGGACGGCACCGCTGGCGACTCCCAAGGGACCAGCAACGGCACCAACAGCAGCACCGGGGTCGCGTCCGCCGCGTCCGGCGTCGCGACCATGGACACCGCGGCCAACCCCGATGCCATCACCGATCTCGGCAGCCGTTGCGCCTGTCGACAACGCAGCGGTGAGCGATGGCCCGCGATGACGTGGCTTGCGCTGCTGCTGCTCGCGCGTCGACGCCGTCCCAGCGTCAACTCCGGGTTTCTTGTGAATAGGCGCTAGATTGTTCCCGTGCATGGCGCTCGTCGCCGCAGTCGTCTACGCCTGACTTCTGCTTGCCACTCACGTTCGCCATCCTAGCCAGTCGCTGGCCAAAGCTACTGCACCGTACAGACCCCCAGGGAATCGAACCCTGGTGGTGCCTCGTGTGGCGCGTCGAACCAGGCGGTGCAGACTTGGCCTGCAGCACACGGCGCGTTTGGATCTGAGTCCGCCAGGTCACAATACGGACTGCAGCAACTACGAAATTCGCTGCCGGATCCGTCGATACAAGTTGCACCCGCGACGCACTCGTTGATGATCCTACAGGCGTCGCCGATAGGGACGGGGTCGGCAACCTGCGCAACGCACGAGAAGTCAGCACTGTTGGGGACACACACCTGCCCATCATCGCAGTCGCCAAGCCACGGGTTGCAGGTAGAAAGGCAGAGGTTCAGCACGCCCCGACCGGTGATCGAGCAGCGGGACCCGGCGCTACAGATAGGATCTTGGGAAGGGCCCGAGCACATTTCTACGCAAGTGCCCTCGTTCGTCTCCGGGTCGACATGGAAACACATCGCTCCGAGTTCACAGTCGTCCAAACCGCCCACGCCACTACCTTGCGCCGTACACGGGTCCCCGACGCCGCCGGGGTCACGCACGATTTCGGAGCAACGGGTGGCGTTCCAACTCGAGCCGCCATCATTCGCCCAAGGCATGCACTTCTCGCCCCTTGGGCAGTCTTGCTGCCAGGTGTCGCATTGGGTGCAGTGGGCGACCGTACCGTCGGGAAGCCGTGCACATGCCGGGCCCCCGTCAGGGTTCACGAGAAACAACGAACCCGTGCTGTCATCGATGCCTGTGTCGGCAACGCCTCCGGTCATTTGCATGGACGTGGTCGACGGCTGATCTGTCCGCGGGACTTCACCGGTACCCGTCGTCCCGTGGTCTGAAGGTGTCCGTCCGCGTGTTTCGGAGGTTTCATCAAGCGCCACAGATGGCCCACAAGCCAATGGGGCGAAGAACACCAAGGTCCATAACCGAGTCACAACGGTCTGAGCCTAGCAGGTAGACGTTTCGCCAGCACGAAGCAGCGACGCTCGGATCTTCGGCGACCCAAACACCCACCCCGCCTAAAGCGCTGCGTGGGCAAACCGAGCGACCGCGGTGGCGACAAACTCGCTGACCTTGGGCGCCAGCAAGCGTGTGCGGGGACAGATGCCGTGCACCCCCCGACGTCCAAGCGAATCTGCCCGTCGATCGCGAATGGCCAGTCGGCCATCAAGGCCTTCCGCAATGTGGGTCGGCTAGCCCTTGAACCTGGGGCGTGCCGCTGGACGAACATGTACACTCGCCTGCGGTGGGTCAAGACACGCGCGGTGACTCCGACGAGTTCGACTCCGGAGCTGCTGGTGGAGACGACGGGGACGAGCTGGATACGTTCCTGCGCGCAGTTGCGGCAGCTCCTGCAATCGACTTCATGCGTGAGGAGGCCGACCTGTCGGGCACGAAAATCGGTGTTTTCGTGTTGGGTGACGTGCTCGGGAGCGGCGGCATGGGAGTGGTCTACCGAGCCACCGATCAGGAGCTAGGCCGCGAGATCGCGATCAAGTTGCAGCGGCCCACACAGGACCCCAACTACGCCGCGCGAACGTACCGCGAGGCGTCCGCGATGGCGCAGGTTTCCCACCCGAACGTCGTGTCGATCTTCGATGTTGGGATGTGGAACGAGCGCGTATACATCGCGATGGAGCTCGTCGAGGGGCAGACGCTGGCCCAGTGGTCCAAGGCGTCACACTCGTGGTCTGACGTAGTGGCCGTCATGACCCAAGCGGCGGCCGGATTGAGTGCAGCGCACGCCGTCGGCATCATTCACCGCGATTTCAAACCCGACAACGTCCTGATCGGCGCCGACGGTCGGCCCCGCGTCGCGGACTTCGGATTGGCGCGGAGCACAGACTCGGACTCGGACCGCGCGGGGCCAAGTGTCAAGGGCTCGAACGCGCTGAGCTCCGACAGCCTGACGCGGACGGGTGCTGTGATGGGCACGCTGGCGTACATGTCGCCCGAACAGCTCGACGGCGAACGCGTCGATGTTCGGTCCGACCAGTTCAGCTTTTGCGTTGCCTTGTTTGAAGCCTTGTACGGTACGCGCCCGTTCGTGGGGCGCACACCAACGCACCTGCTGCGGCAAATCCGGACACGTGACATTGTCAGCACGCCGCCCAAGGCACATATCCCGGGCTGGCTACGCGCCATCATCCTGCGCGGCCTCAGCTGCAACGCGGGCAATCGCTACCCAGACATGGACGCTCTGCTGGCCGCACTCATGCGTGTGGACCAAGGCCGGAGATGGCGCCTGAGGGTGGCGGGCGGCGCGACGATCGCCACCCTGGGTGCCGCAGGGGTATTATTGATGCCCGCGCCCTCCCCGCCGTGCGCAGGCACAACACTACGACCCGAGCAGGCGTGGAGCCCAGCCAAGCGTGCAGCACTCGCGGCCGTGTTTGATCGGACCCAGGCACCCAACGCGAGCGCAACATTCGACAAAGTACGCGCTGGCATCGACTCGTACCTGACCGGCTGGGAAGACGCGCACCGACAGCTTTGCGACGCGGAGCGTGACCAGCCCGCGAAGGATCCAGACCCGGGTTTTGACTGCTTGGAGGCGCGCCTTCAAGAAGTCTCCGCCACCGTCGCGTCGCTCAACAAGACGGACCGCAAGACGCTCGCACGCGCACCGACAATGCTGGACCATCTCAAGCCGGCCACCGAATGTCTGGGGGAGCAGACCGCTGGACGGGGATCGACGCAGGCTGCACTCAGTCCGGCCGCCAGAGCCGTCCACCTCGACACGCTCTCGATCAAGATGCTGCGTTTTGGGGGGCACACGGCCGAAGCCCTCGCCATCGCCGAAGCGACGGACTTGGGCGCGCTGCAACGAGACGACACCCCTATCGTTGCCAAGTTTCTCCTGCAGCGTGGGCGCATCCAGCTAGACGCGCGTGACATCCAAGGCGCCCGACCCGATCTTGAGCGTGCGTTCGAACTCGCTGAAGTGCTCCACCTCGATCAGGTGGCGGCCGGAGCCGCCATCCGCATGGGTCAACTGGAGTCCGACATCCAAGCCTCGCGCCGGTGGGCCCGACAGGCGCTGGCGATTGGGAAACGCGGCCCCGGATGTGAGGTCGAAATGGCCATCGCGTACGATTTGCTCTGTCGCGCGATGGTGAAGTCGTCGGCCGACGTCGGCGAGTGCCACGAGCTGCTCAAGCGGGGGATTGCGCTCGCCGATGGGGCGGGCCTTGCCGGAGAGGACGCCGCGCACACGCTCCGCTCGCACATCGGACTGGTGCACAAGGTCCAGGGCAACTTCGACGCCGCGTTGACGATCGCACAAGAGACGGTCGACAGTGATCGGGCCAGGTTCGGAAGCAGCAGTCTCAGTCTGGCAGTCTCGTTGAACAATCTTGGCAACGCGCAAGAGGCGGTCGACAGGTCCGCCGAATCCGAGACAAGCTGCCTTGAGGCGGTCCGGATCTGCCAGGAGTTCGGCGACATCGGCAACGCGTACCTCGCCAGGGCATGGGAATGTGTCGCCGTTGCGCGGAACGCAGCCCATGATTCCGCGGGCGCGATTGAGGCCCTCCAGGCCTTGCTGTCCGCCCTAGAGCACAGCGCAGACCAGCCCAGGGCCCAGGTCGAGAGACCCCGCGCGCACCACCGAATCGCCGAGGCGGCGGTAAAGCTGGGGGACTATGACTTGGCCGAGGTGTCTGTGGCCAAGGCCAGCGTTGGACGAGCCAACGATCCGTCCCAGGACTGGGAGGCTTACGCCGCGTTGCTCTCGGCGGAGATAGCCAACGGCCGCGGGAACCACGAAAAGGGCCTCAAGCTGAGGCGCAAGGCACTCGCGTTGTTTGTCGAGTACCAGCCTCAACTCCCCATCAGGCAAGCGGAGGCCCATTGTGACCTCGCCGATTCCTTCCTCAGGCTGGGTCGGCCCGAGGCGGCAAAGTCGGCGTTGGACGACGCCGTGAGTGCAATCAACCGGATTGCGAACCCGTCCGTCGAGAAGAACCGCCTGCTGTTGGAAGACATCGCGGGGAAACGCAAGGCGGCGGATGCCATGGCCTCGGGCATGCCGACGACGCCACAGCCTGTCACGGGTTGAGGGTGTTGAGGGGCCACAGCGGCCCTCCCTCTACCCCCGGCAGTTCGTCCTCGTCGGTGCACGCGCAGCCCTCGTAGAAGCTCTCGCACTCGCCATTGAAGTTTGCACGTGCTGTCGGCGCAGAACATGTCCGACGCGCCTGACTTCCCCCAGTCGCGGGGCCGAACTACTGCAGCACGCAGACACCCAGGGATTGGAGCCCTGGTGGTGCTTGGTCTGGTGGGTCAAACCAGGCAATGCAGACTTGGTCTTCCGCGCACGGGGCGTTTGGATCTGGATCCGCCAGGTCACAGTACGGGGAGCAGCAACTACCAAACTCGCAGTCGACGTCGTTGACGCAGGTTGAGCCCGAAACGCACTCGTTGATGACGCTGCACGCTTCGCCGATACCTGTGGGGTCGGCAAGTTCCGGCACGCACCAGAAATCTGCACTGTTGGGGACACACACCTGCCCCTCGCCGCAGTCGTCAAGCCACGGATTGCAGGTCGGGAGGCAGAGGTTCAGCACGCCATCGCCGGTGATCGTGCAACTGGCTCCCGCGCTGCAAACAGGATCATCGGCATCGCCCGAGCACATCACGGAGAGGAGAAGAGGACGCTGACCGGGCGTCAGCAACCGATGATGAACAAAGTCGTGGGCCTCGGGGGCGGTGTTATGTCGGCGCGAGGGTTGCACCACAGACTGCTAGAGCCATACGCGAGTAAGCGATTTGCCGTGGACTACAAGTGTCCGCGGCGAGGTACCGTAGACCGAATGCCAGCCGATCCAAGTCTGTCTATGTATGCAAGCGTGCTGTTCGGCCTTGCTGTCATCGTCATGGTCTTCGAGGGCATTGCTCTCAGCACGGGCGCGCGGTGGGCGTTCCGCCTGGGCCTGCCGCTGCGGTGGCGCAGACAGACCGTCAACATTCGTATACCGGACGGTCTCCCTGATTCGGTCGACCTGAAGGACGTATTCGAACTCAAGGACTTTCGCACCGGGTTCTGGTTGGGCGCCTCGCGGGTGGGACTGCTGTACTGGGGTGTGGCATTCGTCAACAACCCATTCAACACGCGTACGGCTCGCGGGATTGGGGCGGTTGCGACCGGGACGATCCGGATCCAACGCATGGGCAGCAGCACGATCTTTGCATGGCGCCCCGTGCTGCGGGTCGGTCCGCCGCTGGTCGTTGTGTCGGCCACCCTCGGGTTGTTCGTCATGGTTGGCCCCGACCCGATTGTTGCGTTCCAGTTCGCGCTGTTGAGCCTGGCCTACTTGGGCATCCTGTGGGCAACGCTACGCGGGCTTCGGGCCATGTACGACATCCTGACCGCACAACTGCTCGCCAAGGCCGCAGAGCACCACTCGGCCACCCCCGCGCTGTAGCAGCCGACTCGCCCAGCGTTCGCACCCGTCAACGTCGCTATTGGCCGGGGCGGGGGTAGACTGTTCCAAGATGTGGGTCGCTCACACGTGTGCAATGCGGTTTAGCTTCGCCATCGTTGCTGTGGTTGCGTTGACCCACTGCACCGCCGCCACGACGAGCGACGCATGTGCGGACTCCTCACCGACAGTGGTGGAACGCGGATCGCAGGCCAAGATGCTAGCGACCGCGATGCTGCAACGTGACCACAAACAATGGGAGCGCGACGGTCTTACCCTGCCGACGGTCGCTCACGCGTCGGGCCCGGTGCCAGACGGCGTCGAGGTCTGCGTCACTTCCACGCAGATCGTGGTGGGCAACCGGACCGTCGCGCGGATCGACGCGGGTGAGGTCGACCCTGACTCGATTCGCCATCACCTCATCACGCCGTTATTGGAGGCGCTGAAAGAAGAGGCGGAAAAACGAGACGCGTTCGCGACCGGGTACGCCACCGGGTACGCCGCGGTCGTGCGCACGCTAGCGGTTCTCCAAGGTGAAGGCTGCTACGCCGAGAACGACTGCCTGTTCAAAACGCCCATCATCGCGGGCGCCAGATACACGCCAACGCCAGGGCTCCGTGGGTGTGACGTCGATCTCGCCGAGCCTTGGGGTTGTCTGAGTGCAGCGGGCCCGCCCGCGCGCCGCAGCTTGACGCTGCCCCGCCATTGACTGTGCTCCCGCCATTGACGGTGCCCCTGCCCATGATGCTGCGGTGAATGAACGTCTGGGGACCTCCCGGGCTTCGCGGTTGTTGGATGGGTTGCCGGTCGGCGTGGGCGCTCGTGCCAAGTCGCGACCGGCATGACGCGGTCGCGACAGCTATGTCAGGTTTGCGGTCGTAACCCTTTGAACACACGCGTGGCACAGCTCTTGCTCTTGATGCGGTCATGAAATTGGTACGACTGGGCTCATTCGGACTGTCGATGATCGCGTTGTGCACGGCAGTGGCCACCGGATGCACAACCGACGCAGACGCAGACGCAGACGCAGACGCCGATAGCGGAGCGGACGGATGCGCGACCGAAGGAACGGACTGCGACCCCGGCACCGGCACCGGCGAGGAAACGACCGACGGACAGACCACTGGCGGGCAGCCGGACGCGTGCCAAGCCTCGGACACCGGAG
>JAESSZ010000725.1 GCA_016763875.1 Nannocystaceae bacterium | reverse complement strand
TCGGCGGCGTGCTTCGCTTCTACCATCGCGACGCCGCGTAGGCTCGCGATGGCCCAGATGGGCGCGGCCGGTCACCGCGCCCGTGCGTCTTGAATCCGGTGAAGGGCTGCCTCTCGCCCGGCGACTCACGGGCGAGAGCCCTGATGGCACCGATTCCCGGTGGTCGCGTGCCCGAACCTCGATCTGGTTCCGGATCCCGCTTGTGTCGTTGGCCGGATTGCTCGCCCACTGGCTTGCAGATCTGCTCGCGCGATTTCTGGGACACGACGCCGTCATCGATGCGCAGGAGTGCACGCAGGTTTCGGCTTGCACAATATCGGCTCAGGGTGCTCCGGCGGCGGCGGCCGGGTCATCGCCCGCCTCCGGGGTCGGCGCCTCAGACTTTCGAATGAGCAGTACGACTGCCCACCAAGCCTGCGTAGCACCGAACCACAGCCAGACGATCGTCAGCACCCACAGTGTCCATTCTTGCAGCGTTGGGGTCGGATACGGGCCCTTGAACGAGTCCATATAAAGCGTCAGCGCGATGTGGGCGGCGGCGCCGAACCCTCCCACAAGGGCGACGGCGGCGCGTCGCACCGCGCCGCGCAGGGGGCTCGCGCTGGGAAACCACCACGCCGTGACGAGCGCGAGCACGACCCAGCGCCACGGCCGAAGCACTTCAAACGATGCAAAGATGCAGTACCCAAGCTCCACCACGATCGGGACGACGGTCGCAACCATCAGAATGCTCTCCTCGGGCTGGAACGGACTCTTCGACACGTTCGGCACCCAGGCACGGCTCAACGCCTTGAAGATCTGGCCGGTTAGCCAAGCGACGAGCAGGGCGATCGGGATCGTGAAGATCGCGGCCAACAATAGGCCGTAGTCGGGCAACGACGCGGACACCGACACGCATAGCGACAGGAGGGCGGCGGCGCGGCGCACGGTTGCTGGCGTTGGGATCACGCGCGGCATTGGGCGAGGTCCACCACCTTGAGTCGCTCCAGGATCTCTCGGGTGCGATGCAGGCTAAAGGTCTCCCCATCGACGCGAAACTTCGGGCTACGCATTGGGACCGGTTCGATGCGACGTGGGAGGGCGAGCACGGGCACGGCGTGAGCCGTCCGCGGCCGTCGACGGGCACGCGAAGCGTCCCTGTCGCGGGCGTTCGTTCCACCGCCCGAGTGTAGCCCACGTGTGCGCCAGCGACCGCAGCGACGCTGCGGAAACGCCCGAGGTTCTCATTTCGCCCAGTCACGCCCAGGGGAATCGCCTGGGCTCAGCTGCTGGCCCGTCTCTTCGCGGTAGATAGCCTGAAGAGTTCACGGCAACACCGGTCCCTCGCGCACCCGATCGGCGCCTCGTCGTGGAGGCACGCGGCTGCGGCGACACGATCTGCCCCAATAGCGCGTGGCAACACCCTGACATCGAGAAAGTTCGGCTGGTTCTCGCGGCACGCAACCGCTGCGGCTACCGTTGTACCGACGACCGATGCAGCACGCAGACATACTGACTCTCGACGAGGACGGCCGCAATTGGTGACAGAGAAACGTATCCACCTGGACGAGCTCGAATACACCAGTGAAGGACTTCGCTCCCGCGGGCCTATTGACCTTCGTGTCGGCGTCCACAACAAGATCGTCATTGTCCGACCCAAGCGCGTGCGAGCGGTTGCCGTAGGTTACGGAAGTTTCAGCATGGACTCTGCATTTCCCGGACCGGGGGTGCTCATGCTTGGGCTACGCGTCGCGCTGCAAGACTTGAATCACACCTTCTTCGGAGGCGGCGAAGATGGGATCTACCAGTTCTTCGGCCACGCAGAACCCTCGGGAGACGAGGCGTACAACAAGGGTCTTTCAGATCGCCGCGCAAAAGCCGTCCGCGCGTTCTTTGTCGGTGACATCGCTGCCGTACAAGAGATGGCGACCAACGAAGGTTGGAGCACGAAGGAGCACCAAATCATGCTGCGAGTGCTCCGGTGCGACCCGGGAGCCATCGACGGCGAACTTGGCCCGTACACAGAGTTTGCCGTCGAGTTGTTCCAGCGGGAATACGCCGACGGTGTCTTTCATCGGCACATCGAAGGAACGCCGCAGTACCCGGCACTCTCCGATGACGGCAAACTAAACAAGGCGACTGTGGATGCGCTCGTCGAGTCGTTTGTCGTCGCAACCTCGCCTCAACTCGCACAACAGCAACTCCACCCTTCACATCCCGTCGTCGGCTGCTCCGAGTTCAACCAGGTCGTCGCAGGTGATCCAGTCTACAATCGCCGTGTCGCCTTGGTCGTGCACGACGTTCTCCCGAAGTTCCACGACAAGGCCCCCTGTGTGGCCGGGGATCACAGCGTTTGCCCAATCGACAACCGCGATGCGCTCTCCAGTTGCCTCTGGTACCGCGAACACGTGAGTGATCCACCCGTTGAAGCGCTAATTCATCGGCACTTTGATCTCCGATGGCTTGAGGTATCTGGCAACAAGGTCCTTCTCAGTGCACTGACCACGTTGCCAGACGAGTCCGAGGTCGTATTCCAGGTGTTCAAGACACAACCGATCGCGAGCGCGGATGCGATCGCGCCCTCCACACTCGGGTCCTCGCTGAGTGAGTCGCTCACAGGAATCGTTCGCGCGGGCGTGGCACAAGTCGTATGGGATCCACCCGAGCACTTCTCGCTGCACGCGATCCACGATTGGATTGTGCCGGTCGACATCCGCGATTCTACGAGGGTCCGGGGCACGCCCCGAAAATCGTGTGTGCCTGTGTTTAGGATCGAGGGTGGCGGTGCGGAGGCATTGTCCCCCACCCCCGGCCGCGAACTGGCTCGAGTCCCGCGAGAGCTACCCGACACCAGCGAGCCTCTGGAGATCGGGTTGTCGGCTGTCGACGCGTTCGGACGCGTCTTCCAGCACGCAAGTCACCAAGACGGCCGGAGCCAGTCACAGCGCCACCCATTGCATGACGACGAACCTCGCGTGTTACTCACGCGGCACGCCACATTGTGGCACGGGAAAGGATAGCCAATGAGCCCCCCGATTGCCCCCGTCCCGGGCGTAACGCTAGCCCCCTTCTCGTTCTACGACGACAACGGCTCTGCCAGCACTCGGCTGTACTTCGAGTTTGATCTCTCGCAGATCACGATGAAGGCGCTGTGGAACTACCTCCCGACAAAGCGGGACCAACCCGATGGTCCGTGGGAAATCCCGTTGGGGAGCTTGGCCCGGTGGATCTTCCCTGACCCATCCAAGATGCGAAACGACCTCTGGGACTACAACACAATCGGCTCGGCGCGCCTTGTGGGCGAACTCCTGGCTCTGATCGACGCCGAGCCAGCCAACAATGATGCGTTTGTCGAAGACGCTATCAACCGGGATGAAGGGTGGATCCGGAGTCATCTGCCAGACGACCACCCTTCGGGTCCTGGGCAACCGGTCATCCTGTCCCTAGAGGCGACGAGCGCGGGCTTGGATAACTTCCGAGCGTGGCACAGCAAGCGATTGAAGAAAATGGAGGGGTTCGCCCACGACGCCCAGTGCAAGGAGTTGCGCAAAACCCTGGGAAGGCAGGTTCACCAGCTTGAACTCGCATTTCAGGAGCGACGCCGCGCGCGCGACCTGATGATGCCGTTCTTGCAGAAATTTCGGATGGGCGCGCGAGTCATCGACATGTGTCTCGACTTCGCAAAGACGCCCGCGGAGCGAAAATCGATGTGGGTCACCTGGCAACTTGCGGAGTCGGAGAAGCTCGTCGTCCCGAGGGCCGACGACACGTGGGTCGAGAACACAACCATCTTCCGAAAACAGTGGTGGAGCGAACTTATCGGGCCCTGTCAATCGGTCATGGACTCCGAGTTCTCCCTGACTCTGATCGACGGCCAGGGGATGGCGGTTATCGAGGAACTCAGGAAAGACAACGCGCCCTACCTCCGGATGCTTGCGGCTTGGGACGACCTCTGCGCGCCTGCACGGGCCGAACTCCGCGACACACTCCGCGACGCCTTCCGGCTGACGCTACAAAGCCCGAAGGCGCGCGCCGCATTGCTCGACGGTGAGGTCGGTGCGCTCGCGACCGCAGCCGGCAACGCCGGCCAAGCGTTG
This sequence comes from Nannocystaceae bacterium, assembly GCA_016763875.1. Classification (GTDB taxonomy): domain Bacteria; phylum Myxococcota_A; class Polyangia; order Nannocystales; family Nannocystaceae; genus JAESSZ01. The sequence goes on along the minus strand of JAESSZ010000725.1, from coordinate 2,753 downwards.
GTGCCATCCTCTGCTGAGATGCGCAGCGTACCGCTGCGCGAGGCTATCGCTCGCTACAGTCCCAACATCGTCGGCGGCTACCAAGCAACGCCACTCGGAAAACTGCTCGCTGACAATTTTCTCAGCGCAACCGGCGTCGCAAAATACAACGGCGTTGCGTTGGAGATTCTGGGGCTCGCGACCCCGCTGATCGTTGCGACAATCAAGAATCGCGAGCCAGGCTCGGCGTCTTCTGCCTGCGATGCAATGGCATGGCTGTGGCACACCCTCGTTGGAACAACCGGGGTCTCCAAAGCGGGTCAGAAGAACTTTATGGGGCTGCTCAATCGCATTGTCGTTCACGGCGACTTCAAGCGCGACAACTTTAACGCCCAGGTCGAGTTGTTCAGCCACAAGCGGGGGCTCCTGGGCGAAGCCTACGCAAGGTCCTCGCGCTGCGTGAAGGTCGCAACACTATTGGCCCGGGTCTTTCTACTTCAGTATGCAGCCGAAGCGTCACGCGCTGAACCGGCGTCGCTTGAGAAGAAACTTGAGCGGCTGAAATCCATCGCGGATTTCGCAGGTTCTGCCTACGACCTCAATGCCACCGCCGACGCCTCGAAGGCTCTGCTGAACTGGGTCGAGGACGGCGCCGGAAGCAGCGTCCGAAAGCTCAACGCCGCCGTTGCCGTGGGTTTGCTCGCCGATGGTCTCGGCTTTGCTGTATCCGTTGAGAAGTACCGAGCGGCTCGGACAAAGTCGGCCAAGACACGCGAAGTGGCGGGTCTCGGGGTCGTGTTTGATGGCTTGAGTTTCGCGCTCAGTGTCACTGCAGCGACGCTCGGCGCAGAGGTATTGGTGGCGGGCCTGCTGGTCTTCGTGGTCAAGACCGTAGTGCTGGACCTCGACGCATGGGTCCCTCACTTCCCTTTCACCGGCGTCGCCCAGAAACCTGGCCCCCACGTTTTCCTGGAGGGGATGCTGCGCGAACTCGTTGACGCCACTGGAAAGGACTCCCTGAACATTGTCACCGCGCAGTTGGCCAGCCACGACGCGAAGAAGGTCAAGACCGCCGTGCTGGAACAGCTGAAGATGCTCACGCCCGCCCCCCGGACCGATGTCGTTTCACTACGGATGTGGGACGTGGGCGGAGAGCCTGGCCTCCATCTCACGCCCATGGTTCGAAAGTTCGTCAGACACCGATATCTACTCAGCAAGAACGCCGTTGGCGTCATTGTTAGAGCCTGCGCGCACGGCTAAAACGTCCGTTGTGTTCCCATAGAAAGGTCATTCGCTGAAATGTTGTCCGCTCAAGACCTCAATCGTTCGTGGCCAGTGCTCATCCTAGTTCTCGGCCTCGCACCAGCTTGTAAAGCGAGCGCCGAGCCACCAGGATCCGCCCCAGCCCCCACGACCGCAGTCCCGCAACCACACGTCGCCCCAGCAGCACCACCCGAGGTACCTCCATCCGGCGAGGCCGAAGAGGAAGCGGGACTTGGTCCAATCGTTGTCTGCGGGACACGGGTCGCCCGGGATGAGCGAGAACACTCCTGTGAGCCTGAGAGCACCGATGCCGATCTCGAAAATGTCGCATTGCTGCTGGAACTCGAATGGCTCAGCCTAACCGATACGCAGATTTCCGGGACCGGCCTCAAGTACCTTTGCGGACACAAGACTCTTCGGCATATTGACCTCTCGGGCCTTCCGGTGACAGATGCTGACCTCAAGCATCTCCTTCCTTTGAAGCAACTGATCGCAATCCAGTTGGCGGATACCAACATTACAGATGCGGCATTGCGGGATATTGCAACATTTCCAGTACTTGAATGGGTTGATGTCCAGCGTACTGCCATCACCGACGCAGGCCTCCGGCATCTTGCTGGCCACCCCACGCTCACGCAGATCACGGCACAGGACACGCAGATCACCGACGTGGGCGTGGCGTACATTTCGGGGCTTCCTCTGCTCTTCGAGGTAGATCTACGAGGGACGCAGGTCACCGACGCCAGTTTTGAACACTTCGCTCAAATTGCAGAACTCAGAGGGCTCAGATTGAACAAGACCGCTGTCACCGGCAAGAGCCTGGACAAACTGTCTAAGCTAGAGAAACTGAAGCACCTCAACCTCGGAGATACGAAGGTCACGGACGCCAGTCTTGCGCACTTCACCACGGGATTCCCGCAACTGCAGTCCCTCTATCTGAACAACACGGCTGTCACCAACCGCGGACTCAAACACCTAACCGGTCTCAAACTTCGCGCGCTCGCCCTAACCGGCACCAAGGTCACAAAGGCCGCGGCGAGGCGTTTTCATGATGCGATGCCACGCTGTGGGGTCGAGGGGCCTTGAGTCAGCAGATGCAACCTCGTGCGCCTGGAGAAACCAGCGACCGTCGAGTAACCAGCCCTGCGCGACGACATCGGGTGAAAACACTCCGACCCCAGAGTTTGGATAGGGCGAGAAGGACGAATCATAGAGGTGAAAACCGAGAGCCGATGACCTCGCCCGCGAGGGAGGTCGACCCCGAGGCCCCGACGTGGCCTCTGGCACAAGTACAAGGCGTCCGCGCACGCGGAAAGCAACAGAATTACCAGCCACGTTGCCATGCAAACCCGTCGAGGGGACGGCATAGGGCGGCCAGACTACCGGGCAGCGGCCTCGCTGGGAGGGTTGTCGGCGCTCTATCGACGAGCTTCTGCTTTCAGCTGCGTTCAATGGCCGCCATCGCTTGCACTGCGAGCAGGGCGATCGCGGGATCGCCGTGCTCAAGCAAC
>JAESSZ010000724.1 GCA_016763875.1 Nannocystaceae bacterium | reverse complement strand
AGACGCTGGCGGGGCGGTCGGAGGGGGCGCAGCGGCCGGCGCAAGGGCCAGGGCGGTCGAGATCAGCAGCGGGGACATTCGGAACCTCGTTGAAACTATCGCCCGAAGTGGCGGTGAGGGGTAGCGACCTGGGGCACAGCGAGACCGGTCGCGTGTCGTCAGTGCCCCCAACCCGACGAACGATCATCCCAGCGGACGAAAATCCCAGCGGACGAAAATCCCATGGGGACCCCAATTGCGGACGCGCGCAGACGCCGGCGAGAAGCCTGCGTTGCGCGCGTGGATCGCTCCGTCAGCTTTTTTGGTTACGCCATGATCTCGGACAGCACGCTGCTCGAGACCTGCGCGCCGCCGCCGACACTCGCTGCGTTGCTGTCGAAGGCTCGCAGCATCGTCAGCAAGATGTCCGAGGTGTTCCCAGCGGACGTCAGGTCGTCATTCGGATTGCTCTGTGGCACCGCTTGGTAGTGGATGCCCGGATACTCGAGGTAGCCATTGGCGTGGCCACCGATGAGGATCGGCTGACGTTGCCAGCTATGCGAGGCGCCCTGCGACAACTCACTGCTGCAGAACACGATGCTCGAGTCCAGCAGATTGCCTGCGCCGTCGGGGGTGTCGCGAAGCGCGGCGAGCAACTGCGCGTAGCGAGCAATGATGAACTGAATACCGTCGTGGTACTCCTGATTGTTCGCGTGGCTATTGCCGTGCTGACTGCCGCTGTTGCCGATATCCCCCAGGACAGTCTCTCCAGCCGGGCTGAGAACCATGTTGGATGCGACCCGCGTCACATCGCAGGCGAACGCGGTGGCGATCAACTCGCTCATGATCTGATTGACCAGCACCAGATCTTCGCTGCCGTTGGACTCCGTGTTCTCGTGGGTTGGCGAGTCGATGATGTCGCAAGCCGGGGGCAGCGCCGAGATCTTGGTCTGCAGCTCCGAGATCCCCTGCAGATGCGCATCAACGCGCTGGTTGTCCTTCACGCCGAGCTTGAGCTTGAGTCGTGCCGCTTCCTCGGCGACAGCGTCCAAGACCGACAGTCGAACCTCGCGGTCATCCTTGATCGAGGTGAACTCGCCAAAGATCGAGTCCCAGACCTCGACCGGGTTTTGTTCCGGGTACAGGACGGTGAGCGCGCCCGGCTCGCCACGAGCGGAGACCGCTTTGGCGGTTGCCCCGTTGTCGGCTGGGCTGTCGAACTTGGTCAACCCGCACTGGATCGAGCGAATCGGGAGGCCTGCGCCGCTAGCGACGACAGCGTCCGCGATCACCTGATCGATGGTGGGCCCGCCCCAGTCGGAAGCAAAGCCGGGAAGGTCGGGGCGCAACACGAAGTCATATCCGGAAAAGATGGACATCCCCTCGTGATGGGTGATGGCGCTGCCGCCGAAGCGGTTCTGCATGCCCGTGCAGATGTTGACGTAGTCGACGACGTTGGCGTCGACCAATGGCTGCAGCAACGACGGAACGCCGCCGGCTGACCAGTTCGGGCCCGTTGTCGAAGGCTCCCAGTTGGCCAGCTGCACGCCGTTGCCAAACATAAAGGAGACGAACCGACGGGGTAGCTCGCCGCCGCCAGCGAGTGCGTCCCCGTGCGGGTTGAGCATGATCTCAAGCGCCGGGAGGCCAACCGCAATGGCGGCCGCGGCACCACTGCCGCGCAACACGGTGCGTCGATTGAGTTTGTGGTTCCGAAGTACGTGCATGGCTTGGTTCCTCCTACTTCGGTGCGTCGACCCCACGGAACAGCGGGCTAGCCACAAGTTCCACGAGCAAGGTTTTGAGGTTGTGTTCGGAGGAAGCGAACGCTTCCTCGATAGCAAACAAGCCCTGGGCTTGGTCAATCCCGCCCGTGAACCCGAGTCCGTGCTTGTAGTACTGGTTGACCAAACACTGCGAGGTTCGAGGATCGTTGCGAAGAATCGTAGCGAGCTCCGCGGCGTTGCCCCATTCGCCGAGGCCTTCAATGCTGCCCGAGGCGTCGACCTGACCGCCGTTGTCGAGCGTTCGGTACTCACCGATCGGCGAGTAGAACTCAAACGCAAACCCGTAGGGGTCGATGAGTGCATGGCAGCCCGCGCAGCTCTCGTCTTCCTGGTGCTGCAGCAACGCTTCGCGCAGCGTCTGGCCGGGCATCGGGATGACCGGCTCGGGGTTGACCTCTGGCGGCACTGGTGGGACCGGGGTGCACAGCACCTCTTCTGAGATGAACAGGCCGCGGCGCGAGGGAGAGTTGACCGCGTTGTGTGCGGTCATCGTCAGCCAGCCGGCTTGGGTGAGTACACCCGCGCGGCCCTGCTCGGCGGGAAGCGAGCGGTCGGTCCAGGTACCCGGGGCCGGGGGCTCCACGCCGTACAACGCGGCGAGGTCTTCGTTGACCCACGTGTAGTCCGCGTCCAGTAGCTGCAGGACGTCGGAGTCCTTCTCGAACACGACATCCTCGATGAGCAGCAGCGTCTCTTGGCGCATCGCGGCGGCCAGCTCAGGGGTGAAGTTGGGGAACAACTCCGCGTCCTTGCCCTTGGTCGGCAGCTCACGGATCCGCAGATACTCGTCGTAAAAGCCACGCACGGTGCCGCGCGCTGCTGCGGTATTGACCATTTGCCAGGCCAGCGTGTGAACGTCGTCGTCGGTCACCAGGCCGGTGCTCTCGACCGTCGCGAGCGTTGCGGCGTCGGTCGTGCGGCCGAGCAAAAAGTACGACATGCGGGCCGCGACTTCGTAACCGTCCAAGACGCGGTAGCCGGTGTCGTCGCTTTCCTCGCCCACCTCAACGAGATAGATGAAGTTGGGCGACTGCAAAATGGCGGTGAGCATGTACTCCACGCCAGTCATGAACTCGCCGCCGTCCCACTCTTGAGCGAGCTCGCCGACGTCGACAAGCGTCTCGATCTGCGCGTCGGTCAGTGGGCGACGCCAAGCCAGGCGACCGAAGTCGGTGGCAAAGGTCGTGTAACAAGCGGCGTCTTGCGCCCCTGTGATGCACGGCACCGTTTGCGCGAGGTACTCGGGCTCAGCCACAACCGCAGCCGCGATCGCCTGCGAGGAGTCCTCGTAGTTCTCGACGTCGGCCGGGCTTGGCACGGACTCGGTCGTTGCGAGCGAGTCGAACCCGCCCAGAGAGGGGTCTTCTGGGGGTTCTGAGGCGGATGCGGCCGCCAGCCCTAAAAGGTACTGGACGCTCGCCGTGTATTGGTGGGCCAGCAGACGCCGGATACCACCGGGGGCAGGCACGACTTCGACATCTTCGCCGTCGTCGGTCCCTGAGTCGGCATCGTCATCCGATTCGGCATCGTCGTCGGCATCGTCGTCGGCATCGTCGTCGGCGTCATCGGCGGTACCGCCGCTGTCCTCGGCCGTGCCACCGCCGTCTTCCTCGTCTGCATCTGTTTTGTCGCCGCGGCAGCCTGGAGCGAGCAAGCTCGTAGCTCCAAGTACCACTGCGATCCGTGTCCAGTGTCGATCACGCCAACTCCGCCTCATGGGATCCTCCGGTTCTGAAGGGGGTGCGGATCAGGTTCCTACCGCGCGTCGCAATGCACCCCGTTCGAACAAATGGTGCATGGTCAGGGCCCGACCGTTCCTTCAAGAGGAATGGTACGCGCCGGTTGGGCACGAAAGGTTCACGACCGTCGGGTTTTGGCTCTTTTCTCGTCGCTCTCGTGGTGACCGGCTGTAGGAGATGGCCTACCCGGGTGAAACCCGCAACCGCGGGGCGTGGCCGAGGGGGCGTGGGGGGTGGAGAGCGGCATCACCGCCTGAGAACACCTGGACAACTGGAGGGATCGACAAGTTGTTGTCGGTTTTCCGCTGGCTGGCGCGGTGAGCGTGGCATGGGCTTGACGGTGAGGGGACGCGCGAATGCCGCGCGACGCCGACCCGTTCAGCGGAACGGGCGTCGCAGCGTCCTACCCGGGGGCGGGTCACCTGCACCCTGTCCGGTTGTCGGACGGGTGCACGCATGCGAATGCACCTTTAGCCCTTAAGGCGAGACACTTGCACCGGATACCGGCATGGTCTGGAACCTCGTCGCTCTTGAACCCGACTCCAACCGATGGCTTTTGCTTCGGCCCGTGCTCGGCCAACTTGGTTACCGCGCCGTCGCGGTCGATAACGTGCGTGCGCTCGAGTCGGTTATCGATGCGTTCGACGTCGACGCCGTGCTCATCCGGCCGATGGGGGACATCGAAGAGCACGCGCGTTTGGTTGAGCGGTTTCGCCGGACCGGGACGCGGGTGTTCATCACTGCGGAGATCAGACGGCCGCAGATCCTCTCGCTGTACTACACGCTTGGTGATCAGACTCGGACGGTGCGGATGGCACCGATCGCACTGGGCACGGACATGCTCCGACACGCCCGCGAGCGTGTTGATCGGCTTCCTCCGGTGCCCGAGTTTGGAGGCGTCGCTGTCGCCGCAAACCAACGGCCCGTGGCGAGGTTGTCGGAGAACACGGAGCGAGCTCCGGTCAGGCCCGCGCTTCGCGGTGACCACGTCGCGCCGGAGCGCTTGAAGTGGATTCGCCTTCCAGCCGTGGTCAATGGCTGAAGGTCGACGCGGTCGGCCTATGGTGTGAGCGGCGTAATGCCCCACGACAGCTCGGCAGTCCCGCGTACCGCAATGAGGGGCTCCTCACCATCGCGTTGAGCGGCTGCTAGTTGCAGTGTCGCGCGGCGACGTCCACGCTTGACCCGTGCGGACCGGGCAAACTCTCTGCGTTGGGCTTGGCCTTTGGCTGGTCGCGTGCGGTGGCGGCGATAGTAACGGCGACGGTGACGCTGGTACGGGTGTCGTCAGTGGCGGGATCAATCCGACGCAGCCAACAACCGAGAGCGGTGACGATGATGGTGGTGACGGCAGCATCAAACTCGACACCGAGAACGCCGACGGCACGGGCAACGGCGCCGAAGGGGCTGGCGGGACGGGATGCGAGAAGGTCGACTTCTTGTTCATCATCGATAGCTCGGCCTCGATGGAAGATGAGCAGAGCAACCTCCTCGGTAGCTTTCCCGGTTTCATCACCGCGATCGAAGACACGTTGGACCTTACGGATTTCCACATGATGGTCGTCGACGCGGGCAGCGTGGCGGGGGGAGGGTGCGATGGCACGTTGGGCGCTGGCCGGACCAGCAGTGCTAGCGGCGCTGACTGTGGTCTGGCCGGGAGTACCCGCTACGCGACGCAGGACCAAGCCGATCTCGGCGCCGCGTTTTCGTGCATGGGCGCGCGAGGATTTGCCGGCCCCGGCGATGAGCAGACGATGGATGCGCTGGTGGCTGCGATTGGCCCACTGAGCGCCGACGGAGGGTGCAACTCGGGCTTCCTTCGCGACGACGCGATCTTAGTGGTGACCATCATCACCGACGAAGAAGACAGTCCGAGTGACACGGTTGCGGTACCGCCGTTGGACGGATCGTGCGCGCCCGCCGACGCAGACCCGAACTCCAGTGGCAATCCCGATACGTGGGCGGCAGCGGTCGTGGCCGCCAAGGCCGGCAACGAGGCTGCGGCGGTGGTCCTTTCGCTGCTGGGCGACTGTGACATCGGTGGCTCGTGCCAGGGGATCGTGCCGGAGGCGGGCAATCCTGCGGCGCCGGTGACGGGCGCCGAGCCTGCCCCGCGCATTCGACAGTTCACCGAGTCGTTTGGCTTCGGCAGCGTTGGGCCGGTTTGCGCGGCCGACTACACGCCATTCTTTCTCGACGCCGTCAGTGTGATCGAGAGTGCCTGCGACGATTTCATTCCGCCGGGATGAGGCACAGATCATGGTCGAGCAGGCTGTCGCCATCAAAGACGAAGCGCCCATCGATGCGACCACGGGCCAAGACATGCGGTAACCACAGTCGGTCGTCGGCCCACATCTCGTCGAAGGGAAGCGCGTGGGTGGGCAGCCACATGGGGACCGCCTCCTCCGTTTCTTGTGGCTCGCCAACGTGTGTATCGGCCCGAAACACGTGCACGTGCAGCGAGTAGCCGTCCAGGAACTGGAAGCGCAGCACGCCGTGGTCTGTCACCGACAGCGCAGTCACGCAGACCTCCTCTGCCACCTCGCGGATCGCACCTTCCAGTGGGGTCTCCCCGGGCTCGATCCGACCGCCGGGCGCGGTGATCTTGCCCTTGCCCAGGCCTCGTTTCTTGCGAATGAGCAGCACAGCCGAGTTCGGTTCATCGACCACAAAAAGCAAGGTCGCGGCGTCAACCGCGGTCCAACTCGCCCAATCGATGCCATCCACACGCGCAGCTACGCTCATGAGCGGAAACTAGCAGTTGCGCCGCCCTACATGCCCCCGTACGCCTTGTTGGGAATATCCTGACCGCCAGAGTGTCGTATACTCCCGTCACGGCTCTCATCAGGGCCGGCCCGGAGTACCCACCCATGATTGTAGCTCTCGTATCCATCGCTGCTGCGGCAGGCGTGTATCTGGTCGCCAAGAAGAAGCGAGCTGGCACCGGGACGGCGGTCGCGGCCGGTGTCGTCACGGGTGCTGGCTCAGCCGCTGCGCTCGGGTTGCTGGCTGCAACCTGGCCGGTGCTGCTGGTTTTGGGCGTTCCGGCGGCTGCCTTCTATTATTACGGGAAGTCCAAAGGCCAAGAAAAGAAGATGCTGGGTCCCTAGGGCTGACCGGTTTGCGCAGATCGAAAACGAGTTGTGCAACCCGCCCGTCAGCCTAGCGCCTGAGGCCTGCAGGGCCCCGAGGTAGGTGCGAGAACTCCAACACGTGCGCTGTCGCACGGTTCGGCACAGGGTTTGCAATCCCCCTGTGCCGATGGGGAACAACGGTTTGAAGGTATGCTGGGGAGCCTGCTCCTGGT
>JAESSZ010000076.1 GCA_016763875.1 Nannocystaceae bacterium | reverse complement strand
GCGGCCGCCTGGGGCGTCGCGCACCTGGCCCCCGACGGTTCCCGCGCCGAAGGCACCGCGATCCGAGCGGTCCTCACCGACGTCGTGTACCGCGACGACGACAGTCGTGGTCGCCCCGTGTACGAGATGGAGGTGTCCAGCGAGGACCTCCTGCTCCAGGGCGGCGATCCCCTGGTTCTGTCGGGCACCGTCACCGCGGACCGAGCGCGCTACGTCAAAGACGCGGTGCAGGGTGTCGATCTGCTGGCGCTAACCGACGAGATTGAAGCGCTCGAGGCCCCACCACCGCCGATCCTCCGCGCGCTTCAATTTGATCTGCGTGCGCAGACCGACACGCCTCTGCGGGTGGAGAACAACATCGCTCACCGCGTGGAGGCCGACGTCGCGATCAAGATCACCGGTACCTACGACGCGCCCGAGTTTTCTGGCCGTTTCGACGTCGAGCCGGGCGGCACGGTGGACATTCCGTTCCTGACCGGCACCTACGAGATTCAGCGCGGACGGGTCACCCTTGAGCGTGACATCGGGGACGCCAACGTGGACATCATCGCGCTGCGCAACGAGCCGGTCTACATCCAGAACGAAGCCCGTCAGATCCAACTGCGACTCGCCGGTACCGTCAGCGCGATCACTTGGGACTGCACCGCCGAAGGCGATGTGAGCGGCGCGGTGGAGACCACGCGGGGTTGCCTGGACTACTTGGTGCTTGGCGCTGGTGATGTGCAGGTCGACCAATCGGGCGTGCAGCGGCTCGGCCAAGGCGGGCTGGCTAACGCTCGCAAGTCGCTTCAGGTGGTCGGACATGTGACCGAACTCGATCTGGGCGAGCGGATCGAAGAAGCCGCACCGCGCTATGAGTCATTCGTGCCGGATGTGCGCCTCCGGATCGGTCAGATCGGCCCGGAGCTTAACATTGCGACCCCCCCCGACTGGTTCGACTTCGACTGGGCGCACGCGCGCTTCGGGTGGGACTACACCCGTGGATACCCCGGATTCCTGCTTCTACAGAGCCGTGAGCTCAGCTTTCAGCTAGAGATTCTCGACCCCGTGACGCTGGAGTTTTCTCGCGATATCCGTTCGTATCTCAACGAGCGGATCATCTTCGACCCGCTACGCCAGCGCACGCTTGAGCTCCGCTTTGACTTCTCGCTGCCCAGCCTTCGATAGCCGTCCACGGCCGCGTCCCCACGGACGGTGGGCGCTCGTGTGGGCGGTGCTCGGCGTATGGTTGTGGCTCGGCGGCGTCGTGCCACGAGCCCAGGGCGCGCCGAGCGAAGTCGACAACGAAGAGCCCGCTCCGACTGGGGAGCCCGACGACATCGAAGCGATCCTCGGGATCGATATCGACCCAACACTGATCCAACCGGACTTTACCGACCCGGCCCCCGTGCCCGCGCCCGAATCCCCGGATCCCGGGACGCCACCTGAGCCCGGGGCCGCGCCGATCCCCGCCCCGAGCCGGACGCCGTAGTCGATGGACCTCACCGATCCGCTGGGACCGGTCGAGGCCATGCTCGACGGTTTGGCCGCGCAGTCGGGCATCGATATCGGCCACCGCACGCGCACGACGGATGCTCTGCGGGGCGAGACGCTTACCGTGGACATCACGGGCGCCCCGGGTGACCTGCTGCAGTACGTGCTTGAGGCGGTCGCGCCCGACGGCTACTTGCTCCTGCTGGAGCCCGTCGCCGCCGGACGATTCCAGCTTATCGCGCTGCAGGCCCGCACGTCCGAGGGACAGGGCGTTGCACTCGTGCTCAGCGAAGATCCTACTGTCGAGGGGCTGTTTCGCAGCGGAGAGACCGCGGCGAGCCTCGGAAAACTCGTGGTGCTGCCTCAAGGCGGCGTGCTCAGCGTCGGCGTCACGCGGGAGTTTCAGAGGCTAGGCTATCGCACGAGCTTCCGGGCGACAGGACCGGGGACCATCGCGCTGACGGTGCGACTCGGTCGCGCGATTCGGCGGGTCAAGATCCACGGGCACGTCCCGCTGTCCAAGCGCGAGGTGCAGCGCGTCCTGAGCTTCGACGCCCGACCCGGAGCTTTGGCGCGGGGCGTGTGCAGCGATGCGGACAACATCAACAAGCGCCGGCCCGACCCCTGCCCCGATGATGATCTGGCGTGTCGAGCCTGGCGGGACGCTGAAGTGGAGCGGCTCACGCGCTTGTTGTTCGACGAGGGCTATCTCCGCGGCACTGCGAAAATCAGCCTGGCATGTGGCCGCCCTGGTCGTACACGAGGCCGTCGTCGGCGCGCCGAGGAGGAAGTGACGCTGCACGTCTTCCTCAACAAGGGCAAGGCCTTCCGCGTGCGCGGCATGGCGGTGACCGGCAACCTCTCGACCCAGGACCAGCGGTGGATTCGTCGAGTCTTCCGCCCGACGGTTGGGCCGTTTATCCCGATCCCCAAACGAGTCACCCGGCGTCACATCGAGCGGGCACGAGATCAGGTGGCGCGCGAGTACGCCGAGCCGCGCGCAGGCCCAGCTCAAGGCAGCCGCCGTCAACTCGAGCTGCCCTACCCTGGCGTCCGTGTCGAGACCAACTTCGACCGGCTTGATCCGAAGAGTCTCCCTGCGGGACGCACGCTACCGCTGAAGGTCGACGTGCAACTCGGTGAGGGGGTGCAGACCGAGTTTGTGGGCAATAACCGCATTGGCGATTCGCGGCTGACTCGCGAACTGCAGTTGTGGGCCCGACGCGAACCTGCCTCTGGGGCAACGGCGGCCCGAGAATCGGAGAACCTCCGTGCCTACTACCAGAGCCGCGGGTACCTGCTGGCCGAGATCGGGGGCACCCTGCAGGACTTCGGCTCGCTGAAGAAACTGAGGTTCGACATTCACGAAGGTCCTCGCGTTCGCATTGGTGCGGTCACGCTGCAGCGATCGGCCGACGTCCCTGAGCCGGTCATGGACTTTATCCGCGACACTTGGCTGGCCGAACGTCAGGTGGCCCCCCGAGGCTCATTCGTCGACAACGAGGCCCGAGCCGACCTCGCGACGCTGCTTGCTGCGTTCAACGAGCAGGGCTACCTGTGCGCCACCGCGAGTATGCGGGTCGCGTTTTGGCCGGAGGGATTTGATGAGCCGGGAGCGAGCGCGGTGATCGACCCCCGCTCAGAACTGGCCGTCGCTGGCGAGCCGACGTGGCTGCAACGCGGACTGGACCGCGGCGGCCTGGACCAACTGGCCAAGAATCAGCGCGCGAGTTTGTACGTTCGGATCGAGGTCGTGGCTGGCCCTCGCGTGGTGACCTCGGGCCGCGAAACGGCCCAGTACCTCGAAGAACCGATTCCTGGGTCGCGTGTGATCCGAAACCTCCCCACGGCCCCTTCCGGCGAGTGGGGTGTCCCCCGCATGCTCCGCGACGGGCCGCTGCGTCGTCCCGGTGACGAGCGGGCGGGCGGCGTGCCCTTGCACCTTACCCTCGGTCGCGAAACCGTCAGGAGCATCGCTTCCAAGTACCGACGCGCGGGTTACCCGGTCGCCGATGCCGAGTTGCGTTGGGTCTACATCCGTCCCGGGGGCGAGCGCGTGGCGGTCAACGCCGCAGACCGGCTCGC
>JAESSZ010000075.1 GCA_016763875.1 Nannocystaceae bacterium | reverse complement strand
GCTGCCGTCGCCGCTACCGCCGTCGTCGCGGCCATCGTCACCCCCGTCGCCGTTGCCGTCGTCCCCACCGTCATCGCCGCCGCCGGTGCCCGTCTCGGTGCCTGTCTGGCCACTGGCCAGCCCGTCGTCGCTGCATGCGGTCGTCGTGAGTGCAGCGAGGGAGCAACCGCCCACAAACAGCAGGCTGGACAGCAGGTGTCGCGGAGAAGTCGGGGCAATACGTCGTGGCTGCGTCACTCGGTCTTGTACCCCGTCTGGCGGGCCGAACGGTCACAATCGACGTCCCGTGCGTGTGCGTCAGACGATGCGTTGTGATGCGATGCGTTGCGATGCGCCGCCCGCGCCGGATTGCTCGCCGAAGGACTCGCCGCCTCTTGACCGACTGCACCACGATTGGGTACCTCAGGCGCGGTGCCGACCCCCGACCCGATAGCCTCGATCACCGTGATCAGTGGCTTTCTCGGCGCGGGCAAGACGTCACTGCTCAACCACATTCTGTCCGAGAATCACGGTCTGAAGATCGGTGTGTTGGTCAACGACTTCGGTGCGCTCAACATCGACGCAGCCCTGGTGCTCGGCGTGCACGGTGAGACGCTCGAGCTCACCAACGGCTGCGTCTGCTGCAACATTCGCGAGGATCTCATGTTGGGGCTGCAGCAGATGTTGTCCCGTGAGGACCCGCCGCGCCATGTTCTGCTGGAGACGAGCGGGGTGTCGGACCCGCGTGCGGTCATGGAAACCCTCAAGACCGCGGAAACCAACGGATGGGCGCGGGTTGATGCCGTGTTGGTGATCGTGGACGTCGATGCGCAAGCGCAACTTTCGCGTCGCGACCGGGTGTTCGCTATGGGGCAGGTCCTCGCGGCCGACATCATCGTTCTCAACAAGACGGATCTGGCGACCCCAACCGAGGTGGACGAGTTGGAGGCCAAGTTGCGCAAGCGTTCTCCTCGGGCGCGGGTGCTTCGGGCGGTGCACGGCAAGGTGGCTTCGCAGTTGGTGTTTGACGTCGGGGCGTCCGACCTTACGCCTAGCCTTGCGCCTGGCCGAATGACGGACGGCGAGGACGGCGAGCCGCATCCGCCCGATGTCCACGCGGCCGACGACACATCGCCGCAACATTCACATGGCTCGGACTATTGGACCTGGTCGTGGTCCTCGCTTCGACCGTTGTCCTCGCGTCGGTTGCGGCGTGCGATCAACGGACTGCCGACGACTGTGTTCCGTGCCAAGGGATTGGTGCAACTGCAGGGGCGAGGCGGGCACCGGGCGGTACTCCATGTGGTTGGCAAGCGCGCGGAGTTGAACATCGGCGAGCCCTGGGGCGATCGCACCCCCAAGACCGAGATCGTCATAATCGGCCGAGGCACGGCCCCAGATCCCGACGTCTTGCGCGAGGCGTTTTCGGTTTGTGAAGTTGCCGACGGTGGCGCAGGTGGTCCCCTCGCCGCGGTTGTGCGGTGGATCCGGGGCGGCGGGTCGTAGTCTCTCGCATCGTCACGTGTTGCAGGTTGCGACGTTGCGTCCGAGTCGCTTTAGGGATTCCGAGGAGTTTCGCGCGGCACCACAACTGCATACTCTGTGCGCAGAAGATGGGGAGCGTATCGATGCGAGGACTCAGGACAACGATTTTCACGCTGGCCGCTGCAGGTCTGCTCCCGGGATGCTCGGGTGACGATGTTTCTCAAGGCACCGAGACCGACGGGGCATCGACGGGCACTGACACTGCAGACGAGATGATGCCGACGACGGGGGAGGACTCGACGTCCGACGACGGGTTGGACGACACGACGACCGGTGGTCCACCGATGTCCGACGCTCTGGAGCCGTGTGACCCTCGTGATGCCGACCCCTGCGATTCTGGGATTTGTTCGGGCGCGGGGCACAGCGGTTTCTATTGCCGCCCGGCGTGCTCAAGCATGGCTGCGGCCGGCGACAGTTGCGGCTCGGACGACCTGTGTCTGCCCGACGGCTTCTCCGAGCAGTTGGCGTGCTTTGATGTCGAGGACTGCGACTTCATTGCTGGGGACCCATGCGGCGACGGGGAAACCTGCGCCGTGCTCACGTTCGAGCCGTTGCGGACTGCGTGTCTTCCTAGCGCTGGCGGTTCTACCGGTTCTGCGTGTGGACCAGCCGGACCGTTGGCGTGCGACGCGGGCGCGGCCTGTCTCGGTACCGACCTCGATGGCGACGACGCCGGAACCTGTCAGCTGTGGTGCGAGCCGGGCGAGGCGCTGCCCGATGGCTGTAGTCAGTGCATTCCGCTCACCGACTCGCTGGGCACGTGCGCTGGATGCAGCGTGCTGCACCAGGACTGCCCCGAGGGCCAGGGGTGTCAGCCGATCAACGAGCTTCTTGGTGGGGTCTGTCTCGACGACGGACCCGGCCAACCGGGTGACGCATGCAACCCATCGGACGCGACGACGGCGTGCGAAGCGGGCAGCCTTTGTTTTGAGACGGCAACCGACGACGTCTACGCGTGCATCGCGACGTGCGATCCGACCGCCCCCATGTGTCCCGGCCCAGACGATGCCTGTGTCGATATCGGATTCATCGTCGAGGGCGCCGAGACCGGTGTGCTCGGTTTGTGCCTCGAGGGAGCGAGCGTTTTTTGCGATCCGAGCGCCGAACCCACCGGGTGTCAGGCGGGCGAGATTTGTCTTGAGTTCGAGGAGGGGCTCGGGGTTTGCGGGGCGCAGTGTGACCCGACCACCGGTGGCGCGGGCTGCGATGACAACGCGGCCTGCTTTCCGTCCGACGAGGCGGGCGTGTTCAACGTGGAGCCGTTCTCTGAGGGCAACGGGACGTGCGGGCTGGGCTGCTCGGACGATACGCAGTGTGCTGGCGAGACCTGCCTGCTCACCGACGGCATCGAGTCGGACGGCGTGTGCGGTGTGACGTGCACACCCGCGATGGGCCTTGAGTGCGGTGCGGGGGAAAGCTGTGTGCCCACGGCCGCCGACGCGATGGTCGGTGCGTGCATCCCGGGCGGCTCGCCCTGCGACGAATCGATGGTCGGCGGGTGTCCCACGGTCGCCGCTTGCGTCACCCTCGACGGCGGTGGCAGCTCGGTGTGCATGCCGCCCTGCTTCGAGCAGGACCCCGCGGCGTGCGGTGCTCAGCCGGCCAACTGTCAGGGCAAGACGGAAGATGCCTGGCACCTCGGCGTGTGCTTGGATCTGGGAGAGCCGTGCGACCCCATCGAGCAGGACTGCGCTGCCGATGAGGCCTGCGATATTGTCGGCGGGGGACCGACCGGTGGCGTCGGGTTCGCGTGTGACGAAGCAGGCCCCGTGGAAGAAGGCGGTGACTGCTCAGTGGCCGACTGTGTCCAG
>JAESSZ010000723.1 GCA_016763875.1 Nannocystaceae bacterium | reverse complement strand
GTTCTCCGCCAACGATATGCGTGCACAAGTTCGTGCACCAGCGCTGGTGGTGGCGCCACCACCACGACTTCATCCTCGGTAATCTCGATACATCCAAGCACGTTGGCACCCTGGCGACACCGCTCCTCGACGATGCTATTGCCGAGAAGCACGGGAAGTGTCCGATCGTCTTGGGCGCCAATGACGTCTCGAATGCGACGGTTCTCCGTCTCAAGATCGTCCAGCAGTCCTTGGCACACGCGGTCGAAATCGTAGGCGAACACCTCAAGCCCATCAAGCTCATAGCGCGCGAGATAGTCGGTCTCTGGCTCGCTGCAGGCGGTGCTCGGGACCAACGCTGCGAACGCCAGCACCAAGCCGACACGCCCGCACCGTATGCGCGTCGCTACTGACATGCCCGCGTGTGTTCCAGGGTCATGGCCGAGCTTCTCCCCGCGGGATCGGTGAACACGCAAGCTAAGGGTCAAAGCGGCGTGATGGTGACGCGCACGATGCTCGCTTGCTCGACTTCGGACTCAATACGTCCAATCCATGTGCACCCGCCGAGCACGATGTCCTCGGAGTCGCCCGACAGCACCCGCTTCTCGTACTCGCTGCTTGGGTTGTCCGGATCGAAGACGCACTCATCCAACCGTGGTCGGAGCACAAGGTCGGCGGGCCCACCCTCGCTTTGCAGAGCTAGCCGAGCGCCTACGACCCCAGCGACCTCCACGCAAAAGGTGCGAAAACTCGAGGGCACGCCGTTCTCGAGCGATGGCCCGCCCACCCCTGGAGCATCGCATGCGGTATCGAGTTCGATGACGAGTGGCTCGTCCGACAGCTCGTACAACGGCACCCCATCGCATGCGGTGGACATGCGAATCTCCTCCTCGGTGCCATCGTGCCAGCGCTGCCGGAGCGTCTCGAGGTCC
Organism: Nannocystaceae bacterium; assembly: GCA_016763875.1. GTDB lineage: Bacteria > Myxococcota_A > Polyangia > Nannocystales > Nannocystaceae > JAESSZ01. Next base: position 2,929 of record JAESSZ010000723.1, on the reverse strand, counting down.
GCATCAAAGTGCTTCTGCAAGACTGCCTCAACATCGGGGTCGGGGTCGGAGAACATCGCTATCGTCGCGTCTTGGCCGTACTCCTGGAACATCCAGTAGACAAAGTGCGTCGCGTCCCGACGAAGAAATTCAGTAAGGTCATCCACCGGAATCGTAAATGCGTCCCGCAGGTCAAGCGTACGGGACGACAACGTGCTGAGGCCTTTTAGAAGCCCGATGCTCACGACGTCGGCAATCCCCTCCTCAAGGAACGGCGGCTTGCGCCAGTCCGTTCTCCGCCAGCGATATGCGTGCACGAGTTCGTGCGCAAGCGCTCTAGGCGACGCCACGACGACAACACGATCCTCGCTGGCCTTGATGCAACCAATGACGTTGCCAGCCTGGAGACACCGCTCGTCGACGATACTCTCGCCTAGAAGCACGGGAAGTGTCCGATCGTCTTGGGCGCCGATGACGTCTCGAATACGACGGTTCTCCACCTCGAGTTCGTCCAGCAACCCTCGGCACACGCGGTCGAAGTCGTAGGCGAACACCTCAAGCCCATCAAGCTCATAGCGCGCGAGGTAGTCGGTCTCTGGCTCGTTGCAGGCGGTGCTCGGGACCAACGCCGCGAACGCCAGCACCAAGCCGACACGCCCGCACCGCATGCGCGTCGCTACTGACATGCCCGCGTGTGTTCCAGAGTCATGGCCGAGCTTCTCCCAGCGGGATCGGTGGACATCAGCATGATCGCGCTGGGGTGATTGGGCAGCACAACCGACAGCGTCGGCCCCGTCGCCGTAATCAGTCCTGGCACCTCCCAGACGTGCGTCATTGGCTTGCCCTCGGGGTCCACACTGGTGGCGTCGAACACAACGGGCTCGGAACACAGGCTCGGGTCATCGAGCACCGCGATGCTGACGACGGGGGTTCGCTCGACGTACTCCCCGTCGATGGTCAAATGCAGCGTTGCGTCAAGGAACGCGTCGGTGTGGCGAAACGTCATTCCTGAGAGCAACAAGTCGTCGGCCAGGGGCACGACTCGCCCCGTGAACGTCGTGTCGTTGGTGCCCAGCAAGTGGTTGTACAGCCCCATCACGCGGTACGAGAGACTAAAGTCGAGGCTGCCTGCGGGGAACTTGAACCTACCCCTGCTGCTCACCTTGGGTGATGCGTTGCTCCCGAGCATCGTGAAGCGAACGTCGGTGATCGTCAGGCCGCCCACCACGATATCGGGACCCTGGACCTCAAGTTGCGTCAGCGTGATGCACTCGGACCCCTGGCACGGGGTAACTTTGTAGGCCACCTCGGCTTCCAGGTCTGTGGTGCTTTCGACGCCCGAGATCGAGCCCAGCGACCAGACGACCCGTGCGTTGGTGCCCGCTGCCTCGACCGCGTTGTCCTGGGCCGCCAACGAACCTGCACTCACGAGCATGCTCGTGGCGCAGTAGTCAGGGTCGAAGTCGTTCTCCCCGATTGCATCCAGGCATCCCGTCGTAGCGTCGTACACCTCGTTATTTTCCGCGTCGCAGCTGACTTTCAGGTCGTAGGTATCGTTGCAGACCCCGATCAACGCGCAGGTCCAGTTGCAGTCGAACTTCTGAGTGACGGTTCCACCGGCAACGCAATCCGAGAACTTAAATCCGCAGTTATCCCCACTGCAGCAATAATTACTGACGAAGGATTTGTGGGTGTCTCGCGCGCGATCGCAAGCGAGTTCCATACACGTTTCTTGGCAGTGCGCGTCCGCAACCGCTTCGGGCGCACATCCGCCGCAGCAGCCGTGAGAGCCGGGAAAGATCGCACCCAGCTCCAAGCCAGACTCCGCACTCAGGTTGTCGATCGCCGCCAGATCGCTGTCCCAGTCCAGCGAGTTAAGAAAGCACCGTCGTGGGAACCCGAGCACGCCGGTGTCGCAGACTTCCGAGGCCGCGGCCTCTTCGGGAGGACTGCCCGTGTCTGAGGCGGGCTCGCTCCCACCGTTGCCATCATCCTGGCAGCCAGAAACGAACGCTATGGCGACGCCAGCGACAAGGGTAGGAAGAAGACGCAAGGTGACCGACGGACGGGGGTGGTCCATGGCCACAATCATCACGCACGGTTTCCCGCCAATCAACCGCGACCGAGGTCAGTTTGTCCCTTTGTCCATGCTGCGTCCCGAACGCCGTTCGTACGACCGACCCAGTGCGTGTCACCCACGCAATCTCTCGCGCGTATCCTAAGTAGGCAAGGCCTCAAGCGCGTGCGACCGAGATCGACTTGATCGTGATCGGGCTGAGCGGGCGTTGTCGTGGATCGGTATCGGCGCCGCCGATCGTCTCTACGACGTCCATCCCGTCGACGACTTCGCCGAACACGGTGTGCTTGCCGTCGAGATGGGGCGTGGCTCGCAGCGTGACGAAGAACTGACAGCCGTTGGTGTCGGGGCCCGAGTTGGCCATCGGCAGCAGCCCTGCCTTGGTGTGGCAGACCTTGGGGTCGCATTCGTTGCCGAAGCGATAGCCCGGACCCCCGCTACCGCTACCGGTGGGATCGCCGCCCTGGATGACGAAGTCGGGCACGATCCGGTGAAAGATCACGTCCTTGTATAGCGGGCCTTCGCCGGGTTGGCCCGTCGTGGGGTCGGTCCATGGCAGTTGCCCGGTCGACAACCCAACGAAGTTGGCGACCGTGTTGGGCGCGACGTCCTCATACAGGCGGATCGTGAACGACCCGAGGTTCGTGTGAACCGTCGCGTTGAGCTGGCCTTGGCCGGTGACGAGCTCGGAGGGGGCAGGAAACGTCTTGCCGGACATGCGGGCGTTGTAGCAGCCGACTCGCCCGCGGGCTACAGTCCGCGCCATGACGCGACCGGATCGTCCGTACAACTTCTCGGCGGGTCCCGCGATCCTGCCGGGCCCCGTGCTCGAGCGAACGGCGGCGGCGATCGACCGACTCGCCGTAGACGGCG
>JAESSZ010000074.1 GCA_016763875.1 Nannocystaceae bacterium | reverse complement strand
CGCACCATGATGGAGTAGTTGCGCACGTAGCGAGCAAGCCACAACCGGGTCTCCCACGCAGATCCGTGCGACGAGAGCGCCGGGAAGAACCCCGGTTTAGGCTGTGCGTAGTTGATGAATGGATCGTTGACCGCCGTTCCCCAGAAGTCAGCTGCAGCCTGGGCAGCGGCATGTGGGTCCGCCAACGCCGCTTGATTCCTGGAACTCCAGAACGAACCAAGGGGTGGAACAAACGCTCGATCACTGAGCAATGAAGAACTATCTAGGACATCGGAGTTCGTGGACTGTTCGAACTGCACCTCCGACTGCCCAGCTACGGCTCCTGTCGGTTCTGCTGTTCCTGGAACGCAAGCAGCCAGCAGGAAGCCAGCGATCCCTGTACGTATCGCATTACCCCTCCAACTCGTCCTACTTTTTCTTTTTCGTCCTCGCATAGGGACATGCCATCTCACCGTAGCACACCACACATATTGCAACGGGACATTTATCCCGGTCTTGTTTGGATGGCACGCAGCTACTCATGGGCGGATGAGTGTGACACGATGTAACGTCCTCAGGAAACGAAAGCACCCGGACCTCTTCGTGCGTTCCTGGGGTTGGACCGCGGTAGGTCCAGTAGCAGTACTCTGGGCCGTATGTCCCCTCCGGGAGTTCGTCACATTTCCGAAAGACTCCGGTTCCGTATTCTCGCCCTTCCTGAAATGTACGATCCCCGTAGATCCTGCAAAAATCCCGGGCGGCTTGTTGTGGAGTACGGAACGGGTCCCACGGGGCAAGCCCACTTGGATCGACTCGATTGATCGGGTCCGCACCGACATACCCATACAAGTCCCCCTGGCCGCCTCCGAACCCGATAGGATCTTTCGCAGTCCACTGGGCCACATCGGCATCGTAGTCCCGCGCTCCGAAGCGCACAAGCCCGGTATCGGCGTCGTAGATCCCTCCCGCGTATCCAAAAGGCTGAAATCCCGGATTCGAGTCAAACGTGACTCGGCCCCAGCTGTCGTAGTCCAATCGCTGCGCAACCACACCTGTGGACGCGTCTACCACCAGTCGCACCGTCCCAACTTGGTCTGTCACCAGACGATACGTTGTCCCGCCACGAACCATATAGTCCGGCACGTTTCCCCTCATCCCCCAGACGAAGTGGCTGACCACGATGCCCGCGTCATCGAGTTCTGCCACAATGCTATGGGCGTCCGCGTACACCCATCCTTGTACCAGGTTACCGTCGACGCGTTTACCAATCCTTCGGCCTAGCGCGTCGATATCGTACTCAATCAGCGTTGTATCCGGAAGCTCGACCGAGCGCAGAGCGCCCAGCACGTCGTACTCGTACAGCGTGGTCGTGCTTGCGACGGTGTCTGTCCGGGTGGCACGTTCCCCGGCCTCGCTATACGAAAAAGCTAGTGCGCCGTGGGTCAGCAATCGGTCTTGTGCATCGTAGGTCGCATTTAGTGTTCCGGCTGCCTCCACGACGGAGAGCCGGTTGCCATTCTCGTCGTAAGTATAGCTCGCAGCCAATACGGAGTCTTCCGTAACAGTTTCAAGTCGGCCTACCAGGTCGTATCCATACTCAATCACACGCGTCGTCCCTAAGATCGTCTCCGTCAACGTGGTGATACGGCCCAACGAATCTCGGATGCCATAGTCGGCGTCGTAGACTGTCGTCCCGCCGAACTCGTACGACACGGTGGCGGGGGTAGCGAACTCATCGTAGGTGATGTCTGTCGTACTCGACTCAAGGCTGACGACCGCAGCCAGACCTGTCGCTGGATCGAGCGTCAAGACCTCGTCGCCGGCCGACATCACCAAGCCGTCGTCGTCATACGTGAACGCAGTGAGAAGGACTCCATTCACGACTTGCGAGACGATTCGAAAATCTGCGTCGTAGCTCCAGATGACGCTGGCAGGTATACCTGCGGACCGGGTCTCGGAGACCCGCAACGCACCATCGTAGTCATAGGTGATCGACCCCCCGTCGGGATCGACGAGCAGCTCGACACGACCGCTCGTGTCGTAACCGATACTGTAGGTTCCGCGTGGCGTCGTCACGGCGTCCAATCGGCCACTCGCGGCATCGTAGAATGACGCAATCGTCTGTCCGTCGGCCCGAGTCACGAGGTCGACTCGGTGATCATCCGTATACTCGTAGCCCGTGCTGGGTAGAGGAACGTCGGGCAGCAACGGAGGGTCATAGCTGACCAGCTGATCGCTCGCGTCGTAGTCGAACCCGTGCGCCGGTTGATCAGGCGGGGTGACCGCCACGAGGTTCCCGTTCTCATCGTATGAATAGGTCGTCGCTTCAGCGTCAGGCCGGATTTTGACCTCGACTCTGCCGACAAGGTCTCGCGTGTACCCGTGTGTCTGATTCGCTGGGTCGAGAACCACGTCGAGGAATCCACTGGCGTCGTAAGTGAAGTCCGTGACGCGCGCGGTCGCACCAACTCCCCAGGTGGCTGTAGTCGTCCGGCCAAAGGCGTCGTAGTCAAAATCCAGCGGCGCGAGTGTTCCACTTTGAACCACATCCAGCGCGGCGGTGCTGTCCAGCGCTATTGTGAACGTTCGGCCCTCAGGGGAAGTTCGTGTGGCGGTATCGGTCGCCGCATCAAAGTCCCACGTCCAAGTCCGCCCGTTCACCGTCTGCGTCTCGGTCAGCGCCGTCATGCTCAACGGATCCCCTTCAACATCCAGCGTCACCACCCGCGATTTCGTCGTCACCCGCTGCAGCCCATCCGGCGTCGTCACCGTGCTCAACGCAAGCACCGGTGCCTGCATCCCGAACCTAGGATCGGCCACCTGCTCCGTCACCGCCACCGTCCCGTTCGGATACGTCACCGTCGTCACGCCGTCATTGCCCACGAGCACGTCGGTCATCGTGCCGTCAGGGTGCGTGTTGACGCGGTGTTGTTCACCAAAGGCAATGTCCTCGACCAGGTACGAACTCTCGCGGCCCAGCTCGGTGGTCATCGTGACCTCGTACGCCCGTGGACCGAGCTGCTCGCGTTCGAACGACTTGCTGCCGCCTTCGGGATCCGTCGCCAGCACAAGACGCCCGCCACCATCGTAGGTGTAGTCGAACTGATCTCCGCGCGGGGTGATTCGTGACTCCAGCAGCCCGTCCGCGCTGTAGCCGAACTGGTGGGTTTCCCCCTCCGGATTCGCCACCGCTTCCAAGTAGCCACCGTCGGGAATGCTCAACGTGGTCGTCTGGCCGTCCGGCGACACGATCGTCTCCGCTTCGCCCGACGCGTTGCGCCCGATCGTTGTCACCCTTGAGTAGCGGTCCGTCGCCGTGAGCAGTCGGCCCTCGGCGTCGTAGCCAAACGTCCACATCGTCGTGCCCGTGAGTGCGTCCAGCGTACCTTCGTGCCGCCCCTCGGCGGAGAAGACATAGAGTTCGCGGTGGTCCCGGCTCGCCACGACGCGACCGCTGGCCGACCAGCCCAGGCCAGCGGAGGAGATCCGCCGGACGCGTCGGCGACTCGCGTTTTGTCCCAAGCCGGTCGCGATGTACAGCGCGTGGTCCTGCCCCACCGCCATGCCCATGGGTCGACGTAGGCAAGCGGCCGCCGCGGGACCATCGTCTCCGATCTCCTCGCAGTAGCCGTCACCGGCCAACGTCGTCACGATGCCGTCGTGGCCGATCACCCGCACGCGATGGCCCGACCCCGGATACGAGGCGCTGCCGGAATGATCCGACACGTACACGATGCCTTCCCGCGAGACCTCGACGTCTCGGGCTTGCCACAGCACGACGTCCGGCCCAACCAACCCGTCACCGACGCCGTCGGCGGGCGAGCCCCCGCCAGCGACTAACTCAAAGCGGTTGTCCATGCCGATCCGGTACACGTAACGTGCGCCGCCGCAGCCCAGTGGGTTCATCGTCACGTAGACCGCGCCGTCCTCCGAAAGCGCGATGCCTTCCGCGTCGCAGATGCAGTCCGCAGTCGCGATCTTGCCGTCCACCGGCCCCGTCGAACACGACCCGCCTGCGAACGTCGTGATCTCGCCACCGGGCGTGACCCGACGGATCCGCCGATCCGCGGCGATGTACAGCGTGCCGTCTGGACCCACGACGATGTCCTCCGGGGTCCCGATCCCTGCGAGCAGCGCGGAGTTGCCGTCACCGGTGTGACTGGTGGTGCCGTTCCCCGCCAGCGCCTCAATTGTGCCGGACGGATCGACGCGGCGGATTCTGCGGTTCGATCGATCTGAGATGTAGAGACTTTCGTCGGGGCCGACCGCCAGGCGTAAGTACCCGCCAAGTTGCGCCGCCAACGCTGGACCTCCGTCACCAGTGTTGCCCGCGACACCGGTGCCAGCGAAGGGACGCAGCACGCCTTGGGGGTCGACACGAAGCACACGCGCGACGGAGGCGACGTAGATCGTGCCGTCTGCAGCAATCGCAACATCGGTGGGGGTTGCTATCGCGGCCTGCGTTGCTGGGATGTCCAGCGCATTGGTCCCGCCGCCTCCCGCCACGGTTTGAATCACGGTGTTGTAGCTCTCGGTCCCATCGCGGCGTCGACCGTTGCCGAGGTAGAGAATGCCTGCCTCGGGCGCCAACGTATGGTGGATGTCCAGCGTCCAGCCGCCCAGTCCGGGCGAGCCCGCCCGGGCATCCCACGTCCCGAGGTTGTAGCGCCCCACGGGGCTCAGCGCCCGAGGGGCCTCCGCGGCATTGGCCGGGATCACGCCACCGCCTACGGGCGCATCCGCGTAGCAGCGCCAAAACGTCGCTTGCGCGGCATCGCGAGAGCCGCCAGTCGTAATCAGATCGCCGTTGCCATTGTAGCCAAAGATCAGATCGAGGTTGCCCGTCACATCGCTGTACAACGCCGGATACTCATAGCCGACGCACAACTCCGCGGGCGTGGGCCCCTGCAACCGGCGCCCATAGGCGTCTTCGCCATCCCAGGTCACGGTGTAGATCTGGTCCGGGACGATCGGGAAGTCCTGTTGAATCAGGCGGCCACCAACCACCAGGCGTGTGGTGATTCCCGCCAGCGACGCCGCAAGCCCGGTGTTCGCGATCGGCAGCGTCAACGTGTACGCGGACGTTCGCCCAGGCACGCGATCGCTGCGATAGTTGAGCGACAGTGGCGTGCCCGCAATCGGGAGCCGCTCGCCCATGATCTGCCCCTGGCACTCAAGAATCGAGCCTCCGGTCTCGCACGGATTGGGATCCGGAGACGGACTGTCGGGACCCTCCGGGGGCGGCGGTCCTGCATCCGGCGGCGGGGACCAACCGAGATTGGAGTCCCAGCTACTGAAGTGCTCCAGCTCAACGCGCCACAGCTCAGTGCCCGGGGTATACAGGTTAGCGAGTTCAGTACGTTCGTCGTCATCGATGCCCAGGCCCGCGTAGCCGCCCGGATCTGCGGGGCCGTCGCCATCAAGGTCGAGGTCCGCCATCCCCGCGGTGACCGACACCACCTCGATCACGACACCGTTGTGCTCCGGTACCCAGGCGGCACGCTGCATGTCGTAGGCCCCAACGGGGACCACTTGGCCTACCGGAAGACCGATGAAGTTCTCCATGTAGGAGATCGCGGGAGGAT
>JAESSZ010000722.1 GCA_016763875.1 Nannocystaceae bacterium | reverse complement strand
TCACTGCGAGAGTCTGGCGGGCCGAGTCGGGCAAACCATGGCGCCTCTCGCTGAGCACCGGTGCCGAAGGGACACGGGAAGTGCAGGCGGACAGCTGCGCTGCCTTGGCGGACGCCACGGTCGTCATGATTGAGATCAGCCTCAACCCAGTGCTTGAGGAATCGACCGCTCGCGAGCCCGATGATGAGGCGGCCCAGGTGCCATCACCCCCGCCGCCAACCGAGCCTCCCGCGTCCGTCGACAAGCAGAGCCCAACCCCGGTCGTCCGACCCAATACCTCCCTGCCGTCCACACCGCGTTCAAACGCGCCTGCGTCAGACTCCGCTCCGACACGCCGCAAAACTTGGGCACGGCCGCAGGCTGTCTTGGGCATCATGACCGGAGGCCACGGCGTTGGCTTGCCTGCGCCAGGGGTCGGGCTCGGAGGACGGCTCGGGGTCCGCTGGGGCCCGCTGCAACTCGCGGCCGTTGGCGTCCACTGGGTTCGCCGTCCGCAGGCGACTCAAGGGATCACGGCCGTCTACACGCTCAGCACCGGAGGCGTGGAGATGTGCGGCGTGGTGCCGGGGGGTGAACGGGTCGCGACATTCGAAGGCATCGCGTGCGGCGCCATCGAACTGGGACGCCTGCAGGCGCAGGGGCGAAATACGATCCTCGAACGTGAGCGGCGCCATCTGTGGGTTGCGCCTGGAGCCGGAGTCGGCGTGTTGTGGGTACCTCGACCGATCATCGGTATTGGCATTCGTGCCGACGTCTTCGTACCGACGTTGCGCCGCCGCTTTTTGGTCGGAGAAGCAGCCGTGGGCACCGTCGGCCCCGTAGATGCGCGAGGCACGCTGGTCGTAGAGATCCGTCTCCCAAATATTTCTCCGTCCACGTGATAACTGGGCGCGGTGGTGGGCAAGGGCAGTGGGCGACTCGTGCCGCACGTCGCAGAAAACTCCCATGATCCCTCTGGGGCCCAACCGCTCAGGTTCAACGTGATCTATCGCGAACACGCACGGTACGTGTGGCGCGTCGCGCGTGCGATCGGCGTGTCGGATCTCCACGTGGACGACGTCGTGCACGACGTGTTCTTGGTGGTGCGCCGCCGCCTGCCCGACTTCGACCCCCAACGGTCCATGCGTGCCTGGCTTGGTGGGATCACACGCCGCGTGGTTGGCCATCTGTGGCGTGGCCAGGCTCGCGAGCAGAAGCGCCTGCAAGCGCTCCCCGATCCAGTACCGGCCGACTCCCCATTCGAGTCGATGCGAGCGCAGGAGGCACAACGCTTGGTTTCGCGATTCGTCGAGTCACTCGACCCGGACAAACGACTGGCGTTCGTTCTCATGGACGTCGAGGGTCTGACGGCAAAGGAAGTCGCCACTGCGTGCCAGAGCAACCCTCGCACGATCTACTCGCGAGTTCGTGCGGCACGAGCGTTGTTCGCGAAGTACCTTGAAGAGGTCGGTCCGCTGTGAGCAACGCTCAAGACCAAAGGCGCCTTCTCAAGGCCTATCGGGCCGGACTCGAACCGACCTCGATGCAACTCGATGCGGTGTGGGATGCGCTCTCCGATCGAGAACCCGCGCCGCAAGACAGACGGACTCAGTACATCGGCGCCACCGCAGCCGTGTTTGCCGTTGCCGCCGCAGTTGCCGTTTGGTGGGTCGGGCTGACATCCACCCCAGCGATCGTCGCGCCGTTGAAACCGGGCTCACAGGCGCCGTATCGAGAGGACTCATCCACGCCCGACCTCCCAGGGACTTCGCGTGTCGCACCGAAGGGCCAGCCCTCGGCTCCTTTGCCGCCCGCCCCCGTGCCCGCCCTCGTGTTGGTGCCGGTCGAAGTCCAACGTCCACACAAATCGAGCGTCGCTTCTCCGCCGCGGCGCACAAAACCCGAGCGCGCTGACTCAGCGGTAGACTCCCTCGCGGAAGAAGCCGAGCTACTTCGCCAAGCAGAACACCATCTTCGGGAGGGTGCATTTGGAGCCGCGTTGCAGGTACTGGACACGTGCGGCCGCAAGTACCCGAGCGGGGAACTGGTCGTCGAGCGACTGGCGCTGCGGGTGATCGCGCTGTGCCGAGCGCGGAACCGAGTCCAGGGACGTGGTGAAGCTGCGCGCGTCCGCCGTGACCCCGCGAGTCGCCCGTACACACAGAGAATCCGCCGTGCATGCGAGAGCGAGTAGTCATTGCTTCGGTCGGCGGGCAAGCGGAAGTAGAGACCGACCAGCCATGCTTCGACGCCAATCACTTTTTCTCGCCTCGCTCCTTGTGCTCGGCGCTTGCGCCATCAAAGACAGCTCACTGGGCGATCTTCCCGGGAGCTCAGGGGACGAGGGTGGAACTGAGATCACGGTTTCATCCAGCGCGTCGGTCGGGGCAACGAGCGCGAGCACGGATGACGGTGACCTTGGTCTCTCCTGCGAGCTCAGCTTCACGCCACAAGCAGCGTTAATCGAGTTCGACAACCCGGCGTGCAGCACGGGCATATGTGTCTACCCTGACAACGTCGGCGTTCCATTCGAGCAACCATGCGACGACGATGTCGACTGCGGCGGGCCAGCGGGCAAAGTCTGGTGCGACCCGCAGACGCAAATGTGCGAGATCCATCCGGCACACATCGACAAGTACTCGATGTGTGCCGAGACCTGCGAGGTCAACGCCGACTGCGTGGGCGCCCCCGGAAGCGAGTGTGAGTCGGGATTTTTGTGCGCCCCAATCGTGTCGCTCGGTTCTCGGTGCTGCGAGAAGACGTGCATATGCGCCGATGCGCTGGACGTTATCTCCGCCGAAGAGCTCCAGGAGAGGTGTGAGGAGGGCACGGCGCAAGGATGCTGCGACCAAGATCCAGTGCCGGATGCCTGCGGCGGATAGCGGAGAGCCGACCGAGAGCCCCGAAGCTATCCGGGCTCGGTAGCCACGACCACCGTGCCGTGCACCAACGTCTTATGCACCGGGCACTTGTCGGCGATCTCCATCAGACGGACGCGTTGCTCGTCGGTGAGCGCGTCCCCGCGGAGTTCGATCACCCGCTGGATACGGTCGACTCGGCCGCTTGTCCCGACGTCGCACTCTTCGCAGTCCTTGGCGCGGATTTTGGCGTGCGACAACCGAGCCACGGCCTGCTCTAGCGGCCAGCCCTTGCGGTCCGCGTACATCCGCAGCGTAATCACCGTGCACGCCCCCAGCGCAGCCTGAAGTAGTCCGTAGGGCGTCAGGCCCGTGTCGGAACCTCCGACGCTCTTGGGTTCGTCGGCAACCAGCACGTGCTCGCCAGCGCTCAGCTCGGTTCGGAATCCACGGCTGGGCCCCCATGCCACCACTTCCTCGTTGTCGTTGACCACGGCATCGAGTTCGGGCAAGTAGCGCTCCGCCCAGCTCGCGATCATCGACGCTGCAAAGCGAGCGTCCGCGGGTCGCGTCAGCAGATGGTCCGCACCGTCCAAAGAAACGAAGCTCTTGGGATGATGGGCGGCGGTGAAGATCCCCGAGGCGTTGTCGATACCGACGATCTCGTCCGTCGGTGAGTGCAGCACCAGCAGCGCGCGTTTGAGGCCCCGGATGGCCTCCCGCATCGGCTGCTCTTCGATGTCCTCGAGAAAGGCCCGCTTGATCGTGAAGCAGCGTCCCGCGAGTTTCACCTCGGCCTTACCTTCGCGCTCGATCTCCTCACGACTCCCAGTGAGCATGCGAGTGACGTGATCGGGGTGACTGGGCGCTCCCACCGTGGCGACCGCGACCACCGAGTCCAAGTGCTCCGCCGCACGCAGCACGGCTGCCCTGCCCAGCGAGTGTCCGATGAGTACGCGGGCCCCACGATGGTGCTCCTCAAGCCAACGCGCAGCTGCGACCAAATCCTCCACGTTGGACGAGAAACGCGTATCGGCGAAATCACCTTCGCTGTCGCCGAGCCCCGTGAAGTCGAACCGCAGCACGGCCCACCCGCGCTCGACCATCGCTCGCGAGAGCACGACCACGGCGCCTAGGTTCTTCGAGCACGTGAAGCAGTGCGCAAAGATGGCATAGCCGCGTGGATTATCGCGCAGCGGTCGATCGAGCCGGGCCGACAGTGCATCACCCCGGCCATTGTCGAATGTCACACGTTCGGTTCGCATGTTGAAACTCCTCTAGAAACCCGGGCTCCAAACAAAGCTCGGACGTCGGCTGATGACCTTCGAGACTAGCATTCCGGACTGGATCGCCGCCTCCACACATCCGGAGTTGAGCGAGGTTCGGGTCCAGTCGCCGCACAAAAACAGATGTTGAAACCCCGACTCGCCCTGCCCGAGTCGATGTTTGATCGTGCCGGCCTGACTCAAGATGTACAGATCCGACGGTTGCACCGCCGCGTGAAAGTACTGCGCGTCCAGCCGCGCAACCCCCTCGACACCTTCGGGCGCATTGAGTACCGACAGGAATTCGTCCCACGAGCCAACCTTGTCGTACATGGCCGCGTAGTTGTCGCGGAGCCACTGCTTCATCTTGCTCGCGGTCTCTTCCTGGGCCATCTGCGGGTAGTCGCGCTCGTCCACCGGGTACTCATCGAGAGGATGGCCGGGAAGCATCGCGCCTGTGTGGTACGCCAAATGACGCGGCGTGTTACCGGACGGCCAGCCTTCCCACTCGATCACGTGCGAGAAGTCGCCGACACTCGGCCACGGCTGGGTAAACCCTGTCGCTAGCGCACGGTGTGCGCCCGAGTACAGCGACTCCCACGGTCGGTCGAACCACAGCTGAAACGACGCCGTGGGCGTGACTGCAATCTCATTGACCATCGTGGTCCACGCAGGACTTGCGGTCGCGTACTTCGGGTCGTGCAGCGGACGTGCCACCTCGCGCAGTGCCCCCAGCGGGATCCCAAGGACACACAAGTCGAAGTCCACGCCCTGCTGCAGCGTGACCTCGCCAGTGCCCTCCCAGCCACTCCACGCATTCTCGAGATCGATCCCTCGCTCACGAAGTTGCGCCGCGTCGTCGTCGTGAAGCTGGTCGTACAGCGGTTCGCGTGGCCACGGCGCGAGGCTGGGCGGGTCCTTGCGCTGGCCAGGCGGGAGCAGCGGTCGATAGCGGCACGAGCCGTCCTTGACCCGGGCCTGCTGCCGCATCCGCACGCCCGTCAGCGCCCGCGTGGCGTCCGTGGAACCTTCGACCTGCAACTCGGTCACTTCGTGGAAGAAGTGGATCTTCACGCCGAGTGCCTGCAGCGCGAGATACAGCGGGGAAAAGACCGTCTGCGGACAACTCCAGCGAAAATCGTAGGCGGGGTAGCCCTTGTAGCCAAACCCCAACAGCAGAAACCAGCGCAGCGCCACGCCGCACGCGAGGTTGCCGGGCTTGGACCCTCATCCCTCCGCGTCACGCTCGTTGGCAAACAACGCGTTGTAGATCGCGGTTACGGCCGCGATGTCGGCATTGCGTGGGTCGAGTCCATGCTCAAGCAACCACTCTCGAAAGTCGTAGTGGTCAAGATCGTCGGCGTTAACCGTGCCCGACTCGATAATGCCAACCGCCACGGTGAGCACCAAATCGAGGTTCGCCCATGTAAACCAGACGTCTCGATCGCCCTCGATTCCATCCGCGAACGTATACTTGAGGATCGCCCGTAGTGCGCCGAAGACCTCCGCAAGTCCGCGCATGACAGGTGAACGCCGCGCAACCATGTCACCGATGAACTCGCTCACCAGTTGCTGCCGATGATCGGTGAACTGATCGAGCAGACGCCCGAGTTCCGACACCTCCATCGGCAACCCAAGCAGGCGACGAAACCACGCGATGAGGCGTTGCCACAGTGTGCTCTCGCGAGACTGTCTATTGGACACCAGCGCCGCGCTCGCGTCTGTCTTGACGCGCATGTTTTCGATCTCGATCCTGATGCGTTCGATAACCGACAGCAGCACCTGGCCAACCCCGGGCAGCTCGTCCGCCTCGCTGGTGGGAACAGCGCCCGGCGTGCGTCCTTTGAACCGCTGCCCGGTTTCGAAGTACCCCCACTGACCCGCGTGTTGGTCGATCAGCCCCACCCCGAGCGTGCCGCAAAACGCTCCTGCCAGCGGGCCTTCGCCACCCTCAAAATCGTAGGGTTCCTCGCCCACCGCGATAGGAAGTTCGATGGTCTCGTAGACCTCGCGGACCGTGCGGAAGACGTTCTCGTAGAAACCAACAAACGCATGCAGCCCGTGTTCTTCGATACGCTCGGACGAGCCCTCGGCGCGACCGGCCGCGCACTTGCCCCCCAGTCGCCACCCCTGCGTGTACATCTCGACCTCGTACCGCTCGGGTTGCTGCGCGAGGTAAAACGCCGCCGTGCAGGCCGCGGGGCCGCCTCCCAGGACAACCACGCGCTTGCGACGACGTGGTTTGGGCGCAGGAAAAAACACGTCTGAGCACGAGCCCGGCAGCGACACCGTCTGCTTGACCTTCATGCGAAAAGCTCCGAGTTCGGCCTCGGCGAGACTGGGTGATTCGAACGCGTCCGTTCGCAGTCCGCGGGGGGTCAACTCGGCGTCGACACTCAGCGTTGCCTTCAGCGGTTGGATCCGCGCATCCGGGTCGTCGAAGTCGTAACGAACGTTCGAGCAGATAAAGAACCCCTCAGAGTCGCGCTCGGCCCATGCGTCGCGGTCGTAGATGCGCGCGCCTTGAGACACCGTGGGCATCTCGAACAGCTGACGCACGACTTCGAAGTTCTCGAG
>JAESSZ010000721.1 GCA_016763875.1 Nannocystaceae bacterium | reverse complement strand
TGCCACGTATCGAACATCTCGCCGTAGTGCCGACGCCAAGCTGCCTCGTCGGGCTCAAAGAGCCAGCCCGACAGGTAGCGCTTACCCCCCGCCGCCAAGAGCCTATCGTGCACGGCATTGAGTGCCGCCATCGCTGGCGCTTCGAAGGGCGCCGGAACACTCACGGGGAGCACGCTCAACCCAATAGCCGGGGTGCCCTGTGGGTGCATCAATAGCTTCGGTCTTGGCACGTCAGCGATCGGCGTCACGCGGTGTCCGTCGCCGAGCACCAACGAGATATCAGCGAACAAGTCGGGGAAGACCTCGGCCGCGACATCGGCGGAGACCATGCACTCGACCCACGGGTGTCGCTGCTGCCACGCGCCCGTAGCTTTCATCATCTGGAAGCGTAGGCCGTAGCGATCGGGAAACTCGAGGCTGTCGTTGTCCTCGGTGTGCAGATGCTCCCGAAACGAAAGCCCGCGCAGACATTGTTCCTCCTGAGGCTCCTCGGAGGGGGAGAACTCCGTGGACACATGGAGTCCGAAGAACCATCGAGCGAACGGAATCCGCCGCCCTTCCGGTCCCCGCTTGAGCCCCTGGACCGCCGCCGACGCGAACGCTTCGAGGTGGGTACACCACGGCGCGTCCATGAGGCGGCGTTCGTCGGCCAGAAGCGCGTGAAAATCGTCGTACAGCAGGTAGTACGTTCGCGTTCGAGGTTGCACCCGCCGCAAACGAATCTGTGCGTCGCAAATGAAACCGAAGCGCCCAATGCCACCGAGCACCGCATCGTACACATCGCTGCGTTGCGTTGAACTGGCGAGTACGAGTTCCCCCGCTGCGGTGACAACATTTAGGGAGTCGACCGAGGACACCGCCATCCCGTAACGGTGGGACGTACTGCCCACCCCGCCCGCGGCGAGAAGACCGCCCACGCTGAGATCGAGATTGAGGGGGAGGACTTCGGGCAAGAGACCAAACTCGCTGGTGCGCGCAACGACCTCGCGCCAGGTGGCTCCCGCACCGCACCGCACGATTCCCGCATCGGGCTGCACGTCGATCTCGTGCAGTTTCTTCATGTCGACGCTCAGGCCACCGACCGCGAGGGACTGCCCGCTCTGACTGAGCCCAAGGCTCCGCGGCGTCAGCGACAGTCCCTCCGCCCGGGCGCAGGACACCAATTCGAGCAAAGCCTCAGCGCGATCCGGACGAACAACGGCGTGCGTTGTCCCCTCGCTCAATCCTCCGAAGTCTCGCTCGACCGCGCGAAGCGAAGCGTCGTCGCCGATGACTTCCAGTCCCGTGATTTCCGTCAGCCGCTTGTGCACCGTGGGCGCAAGCCCTGCATCGTCGCTCACGACTCGGTGCGTCCTCGGTGCGCCTCAAGGTGCGCGGCGAACCGCTCACACGCGTCGAAGCTCCGCTGCACGAGCGCGACCGCGGTGTCGAAGACGGCCGGCGACATTACGAGGTCGTCGATCTCTTGTTGGCCTTCGGCAGTGAACATGTCGTGTGCCTGCTCAATCTCTTGGTGCGACTCCGCGAAGTATTGCAGCCGGCCCTCGTATCCCGACCGACGAATAAGCCCGATGACCCGCTCGAAAAACACAGATCCGGCAGATTCGAGGACCAAGGGGAACACCAGGCGCAGATGGTCGTTTTCAGCGTGGAGGATCTCGGCGACCAGCTCGTAGCAAAAGTCGCGAGTGAAGTGGTGCTCCTCGCCGAAGACCCAAACAACGTCGCGCTCGCATTTCAGCTCGATCGCGTCGTTGACAAACCAGACCTCGTGGCCGGCATCTTCGGAGCGATGCCGCCCCGCGATCTCGCGCAACTTCGGGTCTGTGATCCGCTCGTGGGCGATCCGCAACATGTCCTGAAACGCGAACACGAAGAAAAACAACTGCGGCACGAAGTTCCGCAGATGTTCGACATCGGACGACGCCTCCAGGCCGCGGAAAAACGGATGCTCGACTAGACGACGACGACGGTCTTCGATGACCGGTTTCAGTTCCGACATTGCTCGCGTCACTTGGACCTGCTTTCCTTCCTGGAAACTTGGCAACCCACCGGACTCACGTCGGCGGACGAACCTCGTACGCCTCGGGGCTTAGATAGACGGTGACCCGAGGGTCGCCATCTCGAACTTTGACCGACACGTAACTTATCAATCCGCTTCCGTCAGCGAGCGGACGTGCCGGGAACTCGGACATCACCTGGTCGTACATATCCGTCGGGATTCCTTGATCGACGAGGTACGAACGGACCCGCTGATGCGCGTCTTCATCGTTGTTCGTGTATCCAGCAACCGGTATGTAGACCGTGCCGACTGGCCTCGGGTCATCACCCGAGAAGCCGAAACAAGTGAAGATCGGGCGAGCGTCAAGGACGTCGACCTCGCCGCACATCGCACGGCAGAACTCCGAGACTCGGCCCGGCGCGTAGCCGCGACACTCCGAAAATGCGCGCTCAAGATCGTCGCGGGTCGGCCGGTGAAACCGAAGGTAGACCTTGATTCGGCCCTCTGGGCTGAGGTCCAGCGAGAAGTATTTGAGCTCGTCCAACTCACCACGGTGTCGCACGGCAGTGAGCGCGTCCCAGGCCGGCGCCATGCCCAGACGTCGCAGCGCCGCCTCTAGGGTCGAGGCAGATGCACCCGCGCCGTGGATAAGCGGATTGAGATAGACCTTAACTCTGGGCCCCTGGAGAGGCGGGAACTCTACGGCGTGCCAACGCGAGAACACGCCCTGGGGCTTGTCCGCGTGGAACAGCGGCTCGACGCGGTGCAACCGCTCGAGCGCATCGTCTGGCAGGCCAAGCGTTGCGGTGAGTTGCTCGGTAGCCTCGACTCCCGAACGTTGCGCAGACAGCAGCGACGCTTCTCTCGGCAAGCGCTCGACCAACGCTCGCAACTCTCCTCCGTTTTGCGTGAGCGCGAGCGAAAACTCGAAGGGCGTGCGGTCGTCGCAAACGTCTGAAGTCCACTGCGGACCGTCTGAGATCTGCGACGCTCCTCCTGGCCCCAGGAGCGCCTGGAACAATTCACCGATCTCTTCGACGCGGGGCCCGAGGCGCAACGCGTCGGCAAAAGCAGAGATGTTGCGCATGCCCAGTTGCGCTAGGGTGATGTCAGCGAGCGTGGGTGCATGGGGTGCGCGCACTAGTTTTTATAGTGCACCACCACGGGCGAAAAGCTACCTCGCGCGAACAACCATCGTGCACGTGACGTCGCTGTCTGGCGGACCGTCGGTAAACTCCACGCGATACGTGCCGTCTTTCGTGAACATCGGGCGCTGTACCAGTCCTTCGGTAGCGCCGCGCTCGAACTCTCGAGGGTATGGCGTTTCGCAGCGAACTTCCCACGAGCCGTCGGAGCGCTTCGAGGTGAAGTAGTGCCCGACGTCGCCCTTGTGGTTGGCGTAGTAGATGGCGTCCAAGTTCTCCAGCACCATGTCGAGCTTGTCGAACTGCGGCGGAAACTCGGCCAACTTGAGCATGGCCATACCGACGCGGTGAAGCACATTGGGGCCGACGGTCTCGCGCAGATCCTTGAGCGCGTTGAGCCACCGTTGCACCTCGATGAACGACTCAGGACCAACGTCCTCGAGTTCGAGCCCGTGACTCTTGATGAGGCGTTCGCCTAGAGACGGACGCAGTCGAAAGGCGTCCAAGGTTGCACGCACGTTAAGTGCCCGGACGAGAGCTTCTGGATCTGGGGAAACAAACTCCATAAAAAACCTGCCTAAACCGTTGGCAACCATACATGTCGCGGCAGCGGCGCTCAACGCTCGAACCCGCTCAATTGAGCGACGGGCGATAGGTATAACGGGTCAGCGAGATCTGCGCGGAACTCAGTTCTCGGCGCCTGATCGCGCGTATCGGGTCGTTTCCGCGCCATTACGGGCGATCTGACACACCACAGGGAGTCACCCGTGATCACTCGTGTTCTCGCGCTAACAACCGAAAACTGAGCCCTCGGTTTCCCCTCAGGTCGGCAAATGTCCCTTGCCGCACCGTGATTCTGAACGATACTTTTTTGGTAATTAGAACTTCACTATTATCGCCCTGTGATGACTCTCGAGGGCATGCGTTTAGACCGGGCATGACCCCGTTTTCTTGAGCAACCGAGGAAGAGTCTCCCCTAACCGGAAAACCGAATCGCCCATGGTCCCTCATCGCCATCGCTTCCTTGCCCCAGTTCTCCTGCTCGCCTTTGCGCCGTCCGCCTGCGACGACGAATCGGTGGATGACACCGAGTTTCGTTCCGGTGGGCATCATGGAGGGGGGCATCATGGAGGGGGGCAT
>JAESSZ010000720.1 GCA_016763875.1 Nannocystaceae bacterium | reverse complement strand
CGGGAAACGACGAGTGACTAACATTTTCCTCGTCGAGCTCCGCGGGCCCAATCTCGTACCGAACCGATCGTCGCGATGGTGCCGTAAACGCGAACAGGGGGAGGACGTTCACGCGACAGCGCTCGCTGGCGCGGGTTCAGACGCGGGACGTGGATCCTGGTGTGGATCCTGTCGCGCAGTCGAAGACGACCACGCGAGCACCCGCGAGTCCGCCATTCGCGCTCAACAACGCGGGAGTGGTCAGCGGCTTCCGGCCGCGATGAAGAGCTGTCCGCCGAGCATCCAACTGCTGGGTTGCCACGCGAGCTCGAAGTCGCTGGCCATCGCCTCTAGGGGCTCCCATGACTTGCGGGTGAGCGTGGCTTGGGACACGACCTGGACGTAGCGGCCGTACAGGCCGGGCTTGGCGTTGTGGACATCAGCGATCACCAACCGGCCACGCGGCGTCATTCGGCGAAACCATTCGGTGAGGACGGCGGCCCATCCCTCGATGACACTGAGGCTCAAGAAACACAGCACCCGGTCGACCTCGCCGAGCGTGCGGAGCGTCTGCTTGGTCGCCTCCGGGTCATCGACTTTGATCTCGACGAGCTCGATGTTGTCCCAGCCGTTGCGTTGGGCTCGCCGGGCGGCCTTGCGAAGCATGCCGGCCGATGCATCGATGCCGATCACGCGGCCGGTGGGGCCCACCGCAGCGACGAGCGCGTCAAACGATGCTCCGGTCCCACACCCGACGTCGACGACTGTCATGCCCGGCACGAGCTGCAACGCCGTGGCCGCCTGCGCCCGATGTCTGCGATAGACGCCGTCGAGCATGAGGTCGTAGAAGCTTGCGAACAGGTCGTACCAGGCCATGGGGGCTCTCCGGGGGAGCGTAACACCCGGCACAACGTCGGCCGAGATCGGTTGAACGTCGGGCGCGACCACGCGGAGCGACGCCTACGGTGTTCGGTGTTCGCGGCAGTCGGTGCGGCGCACGAGCGCCTCTCGCAGGGCGCGCGCGAGCTCTTTGCGGCGGTACGGCTTGGCCAGCGACGGCAACTGGCTGCTCGCGTCTCGAGCGGCCGCGCCCCCGGAAACAATGAGCACGGCGACGGCGGGGTACTTGCGGGCGACCGTCTCGGCGAGGGCCCGCCCGTCCATCGTTCCTGGCATGACCACGTCGGTCATGAGCAGACGCACCGGGATGTCCGTCTCCAACAGCGACAGCGCTTGGGAAGCGTCGCCAGCCTCGACGGCCTGGTAGCCTAGACTGCGCACGAGCTGCACGGTCGCTCGACGCACGTCCGGCTCGTCGTCGACGACGAGGAGTAGCTCACCACCACTCACCAACGCGGCGTCCGTGGGGACGTCGACTTGCGCAGGGATACGGCCGGTATGCTGCGGGAGCAGAATCGTCGCCGCAGTGCCGCGACCCACCTCCGACTCCAAGCGAACGATACCTCCCGATTGGCGGGCAAATCCGTAGACCATGCTCAAGCCCAATCCCGTGCCCGCTTCCCCCTTGGTCGTGAAGAACGGCTCGAACGCTCTCTCGAGACTCTCGCTGTCGAGCCCCTCGCCGTCGTCGTGAACGCCGATCGCAACGTATGATCCTGGAGCGACGTCGGGGTCGGAGCCTTCAATACGCCGGGTACTGACGTTGATGGCCAACGTTCCCCCAGCGCCCACTAGCGCGTCGCGGGCATTGAGAGCGAGATTCAAAACCGCCGCCTCCAGCTGAGCTTCGTCAACCCTGGCGAGCCGTGGCTCGTCGCCGCAGTCGAACCGTACATCGATAGTGCTGGGCAGCAGTGGCACCAACATCTGTTCCGCGAGGCGCCGGACGATGTCGCGAACGTCGACCACTTGCACGCGCAGCTGTTGGCGCCGCGAAAACGTCAGCAGATTTCTGACGAGCTCGCCGCCGCGCACCGACGCATCCAGCGCCACGCGCACGCGTGCCCCATCGTCGCCGGGAAAGTCCCGCGTATCGAGAACCTCGAGATTGTTGACGATAATCGTCAACAGATTTCCGAAGTCATGGGCGACCCCCCCGGTCAGTCGACCGACGGCATCCAGCCGCCCTGCGCGTTGGAGGGCTTGCTCGGCTGTCCGTCTCGCGGCGGACTCGACGACCAATCGCTCAGTCCGCTCCTCGACGCGCTCCTCAAGCGTGACGCTAGCCGCGCGCAGCTCCGCGACGAGCGACTCGTTTTCGAAACTGAGCCCAAAGCCGTCGACGAAGGTTCGATGCGCTCGCTTTGCGATCCCGGAGACTAGCGTGGCAAATAGCACCAGCATCAAGGCGATGCCCAGCTGAAAGCGTTCGCCACAGAGCGCAAAGCGAGCGGCGAGCGGCAGCACGGACGGCAGGACGAACGCATAAAACGCCGGGAGGTGGCAAGCCAAACTGCTGGAGGCGCCCGCCGCCATTCCGCCGATGACGAATGCGAGCAATAGCTGCAGCGTGCCGTCGTCAGCCGGGAAAAGCACGGCCGATCCCAGGCCCCAAATGCTGCCCGACGCCAGCGAGCCCCACGTGAACTTCGTAGCCCAGCGCTCGATCGGCTCGGACGAGCTGTCGTGCATGAACCGGCGCGCGGCGAGGCCACGCCCGACCGACATGACTGCGATCGCGATCCACCAGGCCGTGACCGTGACCGCCCCCGCCGCGTCCCAGATCAAGCCGCCGACAATGCCTCCATTGACGACATTGGCGGCATGTTCACTGGCGAGTGTTCGTGGACCTTCGCAACGCATCGCTCGAAGAGCAGCGCCGCACCGGGACGGAGCTGGGTAACTTCACCCCCACAAGGGGATAGCGCGACGGTTGGGGGCGAGTCCACGGCGTTGCGCAGAATCGTACCAGGAGGACTCGCAATATTCCGCCAATATGGTCCGCCCAAATGGGGCCGGTCTTGGTGCGGAAGTGACTTTTGGCTGCGTTCATCTGCTACCAGGGCACCTCAACCCACGGTTGCGTGCGTGAACTTTCCCGTCGGGCCGTCGGGACCGAGCAAGGCCACCCGGACCGCTGCGGCGGTGCCCTCCTCGACAGTCTCCGTCCCTTCGTCGTTGTTGAGGTTGGTCTTGGCGTACGCCGGCGTGACGGAGTGGCGTTGATGTTCGTCGACGCGAGCTCGACGTCATGGCGACGATCGGGGCGTAGAGCCGCTCCCTGTGATGAACTGGAGGCCGCGCCCGGGCCGCGGTGTCGTTACAATATCGGACAAAGAATGGCCGGAATGGACTCTCGTTGTTACGCACCGCTGTGTAAGTTCTGCGGGTGCGTAGCGCTGAGCGACGACGGAACCGACGCGTCGATCTCCGTACCCAGGTGACCGTGTATGAAGCAGACCGGCGCTCGTCGCTGGAAGCCGTCGACATCAGTGTGGGTGGGCTCGCCCTCAGGGCGCCGTCGCTCGGGGTTGTGGGGACCTTCGTCAGACTCAACTTTCGTGTCGCAGATGGTGGCCGGTGGGTCGACGTGGATGGCGTGGTCCGTCACGTGCGAGCGGCCAACGAGGGGTACACGCATGGGATTGAGTTTCTCGGGGCCCAGCGAAGTGTCGACTGCGTGCGTCAGCTCGTCGACGAGACGCGAGATGAGCCGGACCCGATCCCGGTTGCGTCACCCCGCGAGTTGCACGAGGTGTTCCGGCAAGCGCTCCGCGAGCTCAAGTAGCCCCCCCCCATCCGGCTCAAGCCAGAGCATGCGGGCAGGAGGAACCGTCAGGTCGTAGACCCGCATTCCCGCTGAGACTCGTCGCGCTTGCGGGTGCTCCAGCGTTCGAGGACAACAGCCGCCGTCAGATCTCCGGTCACGTTGACCCCGGTCCGGGCCATGTCCAGGATGCGGTCAACGCCGATAATCAGCGCAATGCCGGCGCTGGGGATCCCGATGTTGTCGAGCACCCCGGCCAGAATCACGATGCCGACGCCTGGAGCAGCGGGGGCTCCGATCGATGCTGCGACCACAGTCACGACCAGGAGGGCCATCGCACCGAACCCCATCTCAACCCCGTACACCTGGATCAGAAACGCTGCTGCGACCCCCTGGTACAGGGCCGTTCCGTCCATGTTCACGGTCGCGCCCAACGGGATCACAAAGCGGGCCGTCTCCGGTCCCACGCCCAGGTCCTCCTCCGCGGTTTTCATCGACAACGGCATCACCGCGGCCGAGCTGGACGTCGAGAAGCCCAGTAGCTGCACGTCACGAATGGCTCGAAAGAATGAGACCGGAGAGCGTCTCGCGAGCAACAACACAACGACCGCGTAAGCGGCCGTAAGCAACAGCAAGCCGAGCAGTACAGTGCCCACGTACGCGGCGATGCCCACAAGTGCGTCGACGCCAACCTTCGCGGTGAGTCGCACCGATAGCCCAAAAACCGCCACCGGAGCGATTCGCATCGCCCACGTCACGACTGTCATACACACGCCCTGCAACGATTCCAGCAGGTCGATCAGCGGCTGGGCCTTGTTCACAGGCATGACGACCAACGCGACGCCCATGACGAACGCGAACAAGACGATCTGCAGCATCTGCCCGCTGGCGAGCGCGTGCAGGGGATTCTCGGGGAGCAAGGTAATCAGCGTGTCGGGGACATCAGCCAGACTTGGCATCTGCATGGGACCCCCAGGGTTACTCGCGTGGTTCGAGACCCCGTCAAGCATCGAGCGGTCGATGAGGTCGCCGGGTCTGACCAGAAACGCGACCGTGAGGCCGATGATGATCGCAATCGCGCTCGTCGAGGCGAAGTAGATCCCCGCTCGAATACCAAGCGTTCGGAGCTTCGCGGTGTCGTCGTGCGCTGCCAGGCCGCCGATGATCGATGCGAAGACCAGCGGAACGACGATCATTTGAATCGTCGCGAGAAACAGCGTCCCAGGAAGAGCGACCCACTCGACAATCACGATCGCGGCCGAGGGGCTGACCCAGCCAACGTCCGGCCCAAGGGCAAAACCAAACAGCACGCCCAGTGCAAGGCCCACAATGACCTTCCGCCAAAGCTTGCCCTCGCGCAGGCCATGTAGGGCGCCTGCGAGGCGATTGAGGGGCGCAGAGGTCAACGCGATGATGCGCGGGACTCCAGGTTCAGGCCGGTCGGTCATGTCTCAGCGCAGTGGGGGTTCTCGGTCCTTGATGTGCCTCCGCGACATCGCCACGACCGCGCAGAATCTGCGTTTGCAGCCGGTTTCCGGCAGCGGCGCACTGCGGTCAGCCCGTCGAGCCCGCATCACGAGTCGCACAACGACGGGCTCAGTCGGCCGCAGTCTCTCGGCCAGGCTGTCCGCTGGCCGGCAGATGCTCGTCGAACTCGAGGGGCGGACGGCCCGCAGCCCGACGCACCCAGTCGATGCTGCGCCTGACTCGGGCGCGACGCACAAGCCGCTGCTCGAGCCTTCGCTTGCCGGGAACGTCGAGCATCGCGAGCCCTAGAAGAATAGTGAGAATCCCCTGCCCCGGCAGCACCAGCATCGCGGTGCCAGCCAAAACGAGACCGGCGCCGACCAGATTCTTCGCGATGCGAGCCGCCCATCGCAGCATGGGGTGGAGCTTTGAAACGGCCGGAGGGTGGCGACCTTCGACGAAGTAGTCGGTCCGCATTCGGGCGAGGAGCACCGGAACGATCAGAATCGTTCCCACAAAGAGGCCCATCGACAGCCCTGCGATCCAAAGCAACAACGCGTCATGGGCCGCCGCCCATTCGACTAACACATCAACCATGGTTCCCACGGATAAATAACATGACCGTCCGACCCCAACGCGGGCCAGTACCGCCAGCCCCCTCGGAATCGCGCCGAGTGCTTGTGTCGCGCAGGGAGTTTCTGGGCCGGGCCGATCGCTTCGCAAAAAAATGATCGCCCCGAGCAATCCAAACCCGACCCTCGCGACTCCCAAGCAAAAGGAACCTCCACAATGAGAACCTTGAAAACCCTACTAATCGCGCTCGCCTTGTCCGTCACCATCAGCGGCACTGCCTACGCGGGCTATACGATCAAGGTCGAAAACGGCACGGTGACCGCCGTCAAGACACTCAATGGCAAGACAACGGTGCTCGGCACTTTTTCCGAGGGGAGTCTGAAGAAGAAACTGAAGAAGGCAGCCAAGGCTGTCACGGATGACAACAACGATCCTAAGTAGCGGCCACGCAGCGGCGACGTGTCGTGGCTGACCACGAGACGGGATACCGAGTTCGTCCAAGTTTGCGAGGTAAGTCAGGTTCGTCACTTGCGTCACGGTGTCTGCCGCGCCGCCGAGACCATGCGTGTAGTGGCCGTTGAACTCAGTTGCAGGGCCCCGTACCCCGACGATGCCGATGCGCCAAACGTATTCTTCGTCATTGTCGGGGTTGTCGATCCTGGGTCGCGACACCGTAGTCGACCCTGGAGACCCGCTGCAACCAGCGGCCCCTACGCTCACCAAGACACACATCCAAACACCACGCACCACGCACCATGCACGCGAGTATGCGGCGGGGACCGTCGCGGGATCAAACGGCGTGGGACGGTTCGTCGGGACAGAACGCCGGTCGACGCGCGGCAGTTTCTAGCGCTTGAATATTCCGGTCGCGTGTGGGATGCGAACCACGTATGTGGTCGGCGGCATTGCTGGTGTTCGTGCTTGAGCCTCCTTGTTATGGCTTTCAACAAAGCGAGCAGTTCGAAGGCCAACACGTGTGGGTCGAATACGACCAAGGGGCACTTTCTGTCGCGGAAGCTGCCGAGGTCGCGGCCGCCGCCGATCACGGATGGGATGTGCTTGAGTCGCTTGGATGGCCGATGCCGCCGGGCCCAATCTCTGTGCGCGTAGACCTCGATGTCGCAACGGGACGCGGGCGCTGCATTACCTTGGAGTGCGAGGGTGTCGACGTGCCCCTGTGCGAGATCTATGAACAAGCGTTCGTTCAAGGTTACGTGGGTTGGACAACACCACATGAAATTGGTCACGCTTTTCAGTACGCGCTGATGGGCCATCACCTGCAGAGCCAGGCGTCATGGTCGTGGTGGATGGAGGGGACCGCAACGTGGATGACGGCCTACTTCGAGGACGAGATCAACGGGTGGGTCGCCCACAGTTCCGCCTATCTCGAAAACCCGCAGTGGACGCTGCAGCACTCTCTCATCGACCTGATCTCTGGCCCGCGCGGTGCACATATGTACGGGACCTCGGTGCTGGCATTCTTCATCGACGAGTACTACGGAGGCCCCGACACCATCCTTGGGATCTGGCGGTGGGGGGCTGAACGCAGCGGCGAACCGATCTTTTTTCCGGACGCGATCGATGGGGTCGGTCTGGACTTTGACGCTTTTTGGCCGCACTACCTGGCGACGCTAAGCGTGCTCGACCTCGACGTCGGAGGGCAGATGGAGATGATCCCGGCCCATACGACCCTTTCCTCGCTGCCCGACAGACACACTCCCCCCGATGCGATGTTACCGGAAGGATTAGGGGTGGGCATCGTGCACATCCCTGCGGAACTGGGCGTTGCGGGGAACGATTTGCATGTTGTGCTTGAAGTCGACCCCGCGGTGAAGTGGCATGCCGTCGTTGCACGGACAGATGGCATCGCCCCGGGCAGTCAAGTCCTCCAACGTGTCACTGGGGTGTTTGACCCGGACGGCCGGGCGAGCTTCGACCTGACCGAGTTCGACGGAACCGACCACGCGTTCGTGGTTGTCTCGCCCGAAACCGTTAGTCGTATTCCAAGGCGCTACACGATCTCTGCGGCGCTGGTCCAATCGGCGCCGATCTCTGGATCGAGCGACAGCGACAGCGACAGCGACGGCGACGGCGATGCAGATCAAACAGACGAGCGCGATGGCTGCGGATGTCGTAGCCATCGGACACCGCCAACGCTGGCTGTCTTGCTGGTGCTGCTGTCCTTTGCCCGCCCTCGGCGCGGTCGACTCCAACGGAGACGTACTCGGATATGACCGGGTTCGCGCTGCAGAACGCATGGCTCGATGCCCATGCTTCGTGGCCGTCGGCCCCGAGCATGTCTCCCGATGCGCCATGGCGGCAATAGGTCCAGATCTCGCACGCACGCTGCTCCTGGGTCACGGCGGACTCATGGTGGCGCTGAGCGTCGCAACCTTCGCCGCGTACGGGATCGACAAGCGTCGCGCGAAGCAGACGAACGCCCGCCGTATCTCCGAGCGTACGCTCCACCGTCTCTCCTGGCTCGGAGGTGCGGCTGGCGGATGGCTCGGTCGGCAGACCTTTCGGCACAAGACCCGAAAAAGTGGCTTCGCAGTCCGGCTCGCCCTGGCAAGCTTGCTGCACGCGAGCATTGT
>JAESSZ010000719.1 GCA_016763875.1 Nannocystaceae bacterium | reverse complement strand
TGCGACCGCGCTCGCCGCGGCCAAGGCGGTCTTCTTCGTGTTGCTGGGTGGAGCGATCGCGACGCTGGCGGTGTTCGCTTCGCGCGGTGAGCCTCGTGTGCCGCAGGCTGGCAGCGAGGGCGCCGCTGCTCCTAGCGCTGGTGCCGTTGTGGATGACTCGGCCAATCCCGACGACCCCGGGCTGTCGTCACCGCACAGCGACGGCGGCCGAGAAACGCCCGAGACTCCGGGTGTCGCACCGGAGCGCAGTACGCCCGATCTTGGCGCGGGCGACCCCGAAATCGTCATCGATCCTGCCGACGATGAGCCGATCATCGACGACGCTGCGCCGCCAGCGGTGCCACCGCCGGCCCTGCCCGCGACGGTGCCGCAGCTCGTGGTTGAGGCCGAGGTTGCCCTGGAGGCCGACCGGTACCGCGAACCCGTCGAGACGAGCATGGCGGTGGCGATGAACACGCTTGCCCTCCGGGATCCCGGCAACGAGGCATTGGCGCGCCTCCGTCGCGCGGCGCGTGACAAACTCGTGCCCGTTGGGGAGGCCGCGGTGGCGGGAAAACGCTGGGCCGAGGCGGTGCACGCGTATCGTGATCTGCTCGCGGTGTGGCCCGGCCACCCTGCACGTGCCGACTTGATCGATGCCCTGCACCAGCAAGGCCGCGTTGTGTACAAGCACGAGGGGTGGGAAGCGGCCCTGTCGACGGCGGACGAGCTGCTCAACTACGACGACGAGGACTTCCGCGCGTACATGCTCCGCGGCGATGCGCTATCGAAGCTGGCTCGCCACACCGACGCTCGCGATGCGTACTCCCGGGCGGTCAAGCTCAAACCGCGGAGCAAGATCGCCAAGAAGAAGCGGGCTAGGGCGGCCAGGAAAGCACGCCGTAGCCAAACTCCGTAGTCAAAGGTCGGCCGCGCTTCGGGCCGAGGTTGTTCAATAGAACAACAGCGAGACGATGACGAAGCACGGGAGCAGGAATACGGCTGACCACTTCATGTAGCCGAAGAAGCCGGGCATCTCGACCTTCTGCTCCTCGGCGATGGCCTTCACCATGAAGTTCGGCCCATTGCCGATGTACGTGTTGGCGCCCATAAAGACCGCACCAACGCTAATCCCCTGGAGCACCAGCGATGGGATCTGTCCCTTGGTCGCGACGACCATGTCGGTCCCGGTCAGCAGTCCCTGTTCGACCATGCCTTGCGCGGTGTTGAAGAACACGAGGTAGGTGGGAGCGTTGTCCAGGAAGCTCGACAGTGCACCGGTGACCCAGAAGAATCGCGCGGGGGTATCGACGCCGAGTTGGCCACCTTCCGCTTTGAGAATAATGAGTGCCGGGATCATCGTCAGGAAGATCCCGATGAACAGCGCGGCGACCTCAATGATCGGAAACCACGAGAACTGATTCTTCTCGCGGGTTCCTGTGGGTGAGGTGAAGCGCGACGCGACCGCGCACCCGATCATGGCGACTTCTCGGAGCAGGCCGTGCTCGGGGCCGATGAGTGCGACGCAAAGGACGATCCCAAACAGCCACACGGCGTTGATCTTGCCTTCGACGCGCAGCGGCTCGACGGTCGCCGCGTCTTCAGCTTTGGTCGCGGTCGTCTCCTTCTTATAGAAGTGGGTGTCTAGGATGTAGAAGACCGCAAGCAGGATCACCGATACGACCAGCATCTGTTTCCACAGCCCCAAGGTCCACAGGAACGGGACGCCCTGCAGATAGCCGAGGAACAGCGGCGGGTCTCCAATCGGGAGCAGGGAGCCGCCGATGTTGGAGACCAGGAAGATGAAGAACACCACGACGTGCACCTTGTGTTGGCGCTCGTGGTTGGTACGCAGGACAGGCCGGATGAGGAGCATCGAAGCACCGGTGGTGCCGATGAACGATGCTATTGCGGTGCCAAACGCAAGGAAAGCGAGGTTGGTCTTTGGGGTCGCCTTGAGATCGCCCGACAGGTACACCCCGCCAGAGACGTAGAACAGCGTCCCCAACAGGACGATGAAGCTGAAGTACTCGTGCAGCGTTTCGTACAACGCGTGCAGGTTGGGTTGCACGAAGATGACGTGCGCCAACGGATAGGCCGCCAACGCCATGCCGAGCATCAGTTTGTTGCTGTTTTTGTGCCACCAGTGCTCGAAACGCGTGAGCGGTAGGACGGCGATACACAGCAGCATCACGACGAAGAACACCGTGGTCCAAACCGGGGGCAAGCCAGGCTCGCCCCCGCCGTCCCCCGATGCCAAAGCCAGCGTGGGCGTGAGGCAGGCGAGCGTTGCCGCCACCAGCGGGACAATGCGGGATGCCCCGGCACAGGGTCTAAGCAGCGTTGCGTTGCTGGTGCCGAGGGCGGAGAAGGGCGAGCGGGTATCGAGCAAGAGGGCCTCCGCGGGTGTGCGCGACGAACTTGATCGCGCCATCACATGGTACGATCGCCCCCAGCGCCAAAGCTAGTGCCCGCCGATTCTCGTTACCCTCCGCGGGGGCCCGATTCGGCCCCCAACATGGACGCTCACCCCCAAAGCGGAGCGACTGCCGCCCGATACGCCCGCAATGATTCGGAGGCGTCCGGTCGCACCGTGTGCGCGTCGCATCTGGGCCTGGGCGAAGTCATTGCGGCGTTGCGGCAACGTCTGTGCAGTCCGCTAGTGCTTGGTTGTGCGAGCGGACCGGATGGCGGTTTCTCGAGCTCAACGGACCCGAGCACGGTGCGGCAATGGTTGGCGGAAATCGATGGTCTGCTGGCGCGTCGGGCCGCTGTGTTGGCGGAGGGGCGCGGCGGTCGTTGGGTCGAGGACGCGCTACGCGATGTCATGGACATTGCCGAACCACTGCTTCGAGTGACCCGGGGGACGGTACTCGAGCCCATCGACCTGGTGGAGGTCGCCCGAGTTTCCGCGGCGGCGGTCACCCTGGGCGAGCTGCGCACGCCGAGTGTTGTGACGGGGGCAGATGCGGCCGCGCCCGAACCCGATGCGGTTGGCCTCGAAGCGCTGGCACTCGTCCTTGACGGTCTGCAGGGCAACCCGGTGCTTGCGGCACGCTTGACGCGCTCACTCGATCTCGACGGGGATGAGCCGGGGCTGGCCGACGCTGCCAGTCCTGAACTGAGCCGCGCCCGGGCCAACGCGCGTTTGGCCAAACAAGAACTCGCCGCCGCGGCGCAGCGTCTCATTGCGCAACCTGAGGTTTCCGAGGCGCTCGCCGACCGTTTCTGGACCGAGCGTCAGGGCCGCGTGGTGCTGCCGATCAAGGCGGGCTCGTTGTCCCGTGGTCGCGGGCCCGGTGGGGTCGCGGGCATCATCCATGGCTCGAGTACCTCTGGGCAGACTTTCTTCGTCGAGCCCAACGCGTTGGTCGAGGACAACAATCGCTTGAGGCACGCCCAGGCACGCGCTCGGGTTGAGGAACGTCGCGTGCTCGAAGCTCTGTCGGCGGCGGTACGCGAAGACGCCGAGCCGCTGCGCCAATCGATGGATGCGATGGCCCGCTTGGACCGTGTGCTGGCGCGTACCGCCCTTTCGGAACGACTCGGTGGTGTCGCGCCCGAGGTCTACGATCCGTCCCACCCGCAAGCGCCTGGTCTGCGGCTGCCGTCCGTGCGCCACCCTGGCATGGTGCTCGCGGGGGCCGAGGTCGTGCCCAACGATCTGAGCATCGCGACCGGGGAGGGCCTCATCGTTTCCGGGCCCAACGCGGGCGGAAAAACGGTCGCGCTCAAAACGATCGGTTTGTCGGTGCTGATGGCACAGATGGGGATTCGGTTGCCCACGGCCACGCCCGCAGATGTGCCCCTGTTCCGCTGCCTGGTGACCGATGTTGGCGACGGTCAGTCGATCTCTGCCAATCTCTCGACGTTCACGGCGCACCTCAGTCATGTGCAACGCGCCCTGGATGCGGCGCAACACGATGCTGCGGGCACATTGGTCTTACTCGATGAGGTTGCGGTGGGAACCGATCCCGACCAGGGCGCGGCGCTGGCCGAAGCCATCGTCGATAGGCTCGTTGAACTCGGGGCAACCGTGGTGGTCACCACGCACTACGAGCGGCTCAAACTTCTGGCCACCAGACCCGCGCCCGCTCCCCGCTTCGCCAACGCTGCGGTGGGGTTCGACCTTGAAGAACTTCGGCCGACCTTCGAGGTCCGCATTGGGTTGCCCGGTAGCTCCAGCGCGCTCGCGGTCGCGCGTCGGCTCGGCCTGCCCGAGGTCGTGTTGTCCCGGGCGCACGCGATGTTGGACGACTCGCGACTCGCGGTGGATGTGCTGCTCACGGAGTTGGAGGCCGAGCGCGTCGCGATGGCCAAGGCCCGAGAAGCGGTCGCAGAGGAGCGTAGGGCGTTGGCGCAACGTGTCGCACAACTGGATGCCCGTGAGCGCGGCGAAGAACAGAGCGAAGCCTTGCGTCGAAGCAAAGCGCATCGAGAGGCTACGCAACGCCTTGGCGAACTCGATGCGGAGATCCGGCGCCGCCGCCAGCAACTCAATCGCGCGCCGTTGGAGGAAGCGCCCGATGGCCAGGCGCCGCCGCCTGACGCTCAGGCCCGCAGTTTTGCTGGGGACGCACGCCGAGGCTTGGCGCAGCAGGCGGCGAGCCGGCCTGCGCCCGAGGGCGTTCCGCCGAGCGAGGTCTCGGTCGGCGACCGTGTATGGGTCACCAGCTTGGAGTGTGAAGGGGACGTGGTCTCGGTCAAGGGACGTCGGGTCACGGTGCAATTGGCGACGTTGAAGACCAGCGTCGACCGCGATCAGCTGCGCCCGCGAACGCGCGCTGCAAAGCCGCGAGCGCGCGCGCCCAAGGGTGGTGGCAAGCCGAACCGAGCCCGTCGTTACTTCGGCTCGGACGCCAATCGCTTCGACCCTGGTCTCGACGACGTCGTGGATCTGAGGGGGCAACGAGCGGAGGAGGCGGTGACCATGATGGAGGTCTTCCTCGACCGAGCGGTCGGCGAGGACCGCGACGTGGTGCTGCTGCGGCACGGCCACGGCACCGGTGCGCTGCGCAAAGCACTGCGTGAGGCGTTGGACCGTTTGCGCCACGTTGCCGAGCATCGTGCAGGCTTGTCCGCCGAGGGCGGTGAGGCGGTCACCGTGGTATGGGTGAAGGGATGAGCGCTCCCGGCTGGATCGGGACCCTCGTCATCGCGGGTACGGTCGGTGTACCGACCGTGGCGGTGGCCAACCCCGCGGTGGGAGAAGCGCGATCGACGTTGCGCGACGCCGATCGCGTTTACACCGTCGTCGCCGGTGAGGGCGATGGGGCCTCCACCGTCATCAATCCCGCCAATCTCGGCTACCTCAACGGCGTCAACGGGGTGTTCGACCTTGCGGTGACCGCACCGTCTGCGCGCCGTCGTGGCAGCGGGGCAGGGGCCTTCGTGGGGATCCCCCTGCCGTTCAAGATCGCTGCCCTCGGGTTCGGCTACCAGTTCTTGTTTCGTCCGCAACCGGACACCGCCGACTTCGAGGACGACTCACCGCAGGGACCCGACGATCCCTACAGCAAGATCTCATTCGCCTTGGCCGTCCCTCTGTCGCGTTGGGTCCGCGGGATGTCGATCGGCGCTGGCTACTCGCGGCTGGTCTCGACGACGAACTTCCACGCCAACGCCAATGAACTGTCGCTGGCGTGGTCGTACTGGCCGACCCGGTTCTTGGCGTTGGCCGTCGTCGGGCGCGCACTCAACAGCCCACGTACCGGTCCGGAGATTGGCCAGATCCGGCAGCCGTTGGTCATCGATCCTGAGTTGGCGTTGCGGCCGCTCGGGACCGCGGCGCTGGAGTTTGCCATTGGGGCTCGTATTTTTCCGACACGTTTGTTGGTCGATGAAGATCCCGACGATCTGTTACCGCCGGTCATCGGCGATGCGCCGTTCAACAGCGCGTTCATCGAGCCACGCGGTCGCGTGATGACGACGATCGGTGGCGTCCGTGTGTTCGCCGAAGCTGAGCGCTACGTGTTCAACGCCGAGTTCGAGACGGCACGGCGGAGCGGCGCGCGGATCTCAGCGGGTGTCGAACTCAGCTTTGGCCACGTGGGAGTGGCTGCGGCGCCGATCATCGGCGCGGGTGTGCCTGGTGGTGGTGTGCAGGGTGGCGCGCTGCGGATCCGTGTTTCGCAGGAACGCTACCCAACGGTGACCCGCAGTCCACGCAAGGTGACGCGGCTGGTGCTCTCAAGCTACGGCGGCGACCGCGGTATGTGGCGCGCGGTCGAGATCATTGACGACATCGCGCGTCGCGGCGGGACCCTGCTGGTCGAGACCCGCGGCATGGGCTTGGGGTGGGCGCAGACCGAAGAAGTACGCGAGGCGCTGCTCCGTCTGCGCTCGCGGGGCGGCAAGGTCATCGCGTACATGGAGGGGGCGACTTTACGGTCGTATTTTCTCGCGAGCGCGGCGGACCGAATTATCGCCCATCCCAACACCAAACTCGGCATCACCGGGATGCGGATTCAATCGTTTTATTACGGCGATCTGCTGGCAAAGCTGGGGATCGTCGCGGAGTTCGTGCGCTTCGCGGAGTACAAGTCCTCGCCCGAGCACCTATCGCGTAATACCGCGACCGAACCGTCGGCGCGGCAGCGTTTGATGCTCGTGAGCGACAAGTGGAATCACGCGCTCCGCCTCATTGCGCGTGAACGCGGCCACCAGACGGAGACCGTGAAATCATGGATCGACGAGGCGCCGATCACTCCGACGCGTAGCGAGAGTCTGGGGATCATCGATGACCGCGCTTACCGTGACGAACTCGATGCCAAGCTCGAGGCGTGGCTAGGCCGGCCCATTCGGATCAACAAACCGGATCGACGCAAGAAACACGAGGACAAGTTCGGCCCGCCGCCACGGGTGGCTGTGGTGTTTCTCGAGGGCGACATGGTGGACGGGCGTTCGTTCACGATCCCGATCTTGGGCCGCAAACTCGCCGGGAGCGAGACGCTGACCGAGCAGATAGCCAAGCTCCGCAAGGACGCGAGCGTGCGCGCGGTGGTTTTACGCTGCAATACAGGCGGTGGGACGGTGTCCGCCGCGGATGCTATCGCGAGAGAGCTCGACTTGACCCGCAAGGTCAAGCCGGTGGTGATCTCCATGTCCAACGCATGCGCCAGTGGGGGATTTTACGCCGCGACCGCTGGCCAATACATCTTCGCGGATGCGGGAACGCTGACGGGCAGCATCGGGGTGTTCCAGCCCAAACTCGATCTGTCCGGGGCCCGCGAGCTGCTGGGGGTCGGCATGGACGAGTTCAACTTTGGTGCCCACGCGGGCATGTGGTCGAACTTCAAACCATATACGCCCGATGAGCGCGCGGCCGCAGAGCGCAAGGTCGCCCACGACTACAGCGTGTTCGCGGCCCGGGTGGCCAAGGCGCGCAACATGCGACCCGACCAGGTCGATGCGGTGGCACGTGGCAGGATCTGGTCGGGCGTGCGCGCGACCGAGGTGGGTTTGGTGGACGCCTACGGTGGCCTGCGCGAAGCGATTATGCGGGCGCGAGCGATCGCGGGCATGCCGGTGGACCGCGGTTTTGTGGCGCTGTACCCCAAGCCTCCGGGACCTCTGCAGAATCTGCGTGCTGCGCTCGGATTCAAGGTGCCCGGTCCGTTGTCCGAAGAGGGCGGCAGCGACGCGGGCGTTGGGGCGCAAGCCATGCTCAAGCGATTCTCACGCTCCGCACTGGGCGAGGCCACGGCGGGTGGCATGCGGGTACTGGGTCAGCTTCCGCTGCCTATCGTAGCCGTGCTTCGCCGGATCCCGGCCGCGCTGTGGCTCTCGGACGGCCGCACGAGCATGGCGCTGGCGGAAGAGACCTACGACATCCTGGACTGAGTGCACGGCTGAGACCGGACACAACAACGGCGC
>JAESSZ010000718.1 GCA_016763875.1 Nannocystaceae bacterium | reverse complement strand
GGTTCTGCCCTGTAAGCCGCTCCACCGAAAGGCAAATTGAACAGTGTCGTTTTCTGAAGCTCCTAATGCTTTGGCGAATGAAACAGCTACCAACATTGCCTCCGCTGACCTTGAACTCGTACCGCCCGCCAGAAAGCTCCACACTTCGAAGCAGCGTGAACGCTCCTTCCCCGAACCGCCCGAACCGCGACACGTCGGGTCGTCTACACGACACCTCGACGGTTTCATCCCAGAGCCCTGGGCCAACGTTCGCAAGCTCGGGGTAGTCGCACGGCGCCCAGCTCGGGTATGCCGCCATCGATTCCGACTCGTACATCGCCGACAGATCTTCAAGGGAATTCCCCGTCACCTCGCCCGGAGGTGTA
Source organism: Nannocystaceae bacterium (assembly GCA_016763875.1). Lineage (GTDB taxonomy): Bacteria > Myxococcota_A > Polyangia > Nannocystales > Nannocystaceae > JAESSZ01. Next base: position 3,615 of record JAESSZ010000718.1, on the reverse strand, counting down.
CCCGTGAGTAGGTCCCTCACCGTGTCGATGTCGTACTCGTTGATCAGCCAGCGAACGAAGTGCCCGGCTCCAAACCTCTCGACCTCACGCGAGGTGTCAACGGACGCGTTTTGGACGACGGGGATCCAGCCGCGGATCGTCGGCCGCCCACGGCGCAACGCCTCCGCGATGCCTTCATCCCAAAAGACACTCGCGTCGGAAAACCGATCCGCAACGGCGTGCACAATCTCGTGGTCGACCGCCCACCAGACGCTGGCGATAATTTTCTCGTCCGGCTTATAGCAGCCAACGACGCCAGCCCTACCGCCGCAGGGCTCCGGTACATCCTTGGCGTAGATGTAGATCTCCAACTTCTCATCCGCCGCCGCGTTGAGCATGCCCTCGGTAAACTCGATCTGCTCATCGATCCAAGGGAGGTCGTATCCACACAGCGGCTTGCTGATGTCGGTCCCAATGACGGCCTGTTCCGTCTCATACCTCAGCGACGGAAGATCGTACTCGCTGCATGCGGAAGCGCTCGCCCATACGAGCAACGCTGCAGCTCTACCCCGTTGCATCTTGCGGGGCCCCAGTTTCATCCAGCCCTGGCGGTGGCGGTGGTGGATCTTCTCCGCCGCCGGGTTTTTGCCCCGTTCCCGGTATCGTCGTCGGGCAAACAAGCAGAAGCTTGGCGTTGTTCGGACACAGTCCCGAAGCGGCCGCAGGGTCGGCCGCGCAGACTCGGTCATTCGAGGAGGCAACATCGCAGCCAGACACATCCTCTCCTGGAACGCAGCTTGCGCAGAAGTCTGCATCAGACCCACCGCATCCGCATCCGGGCCCTGTCTCTCCGCAGCCGTCTCCGATCGCGAGACCTACGAACGCTGCAATCACCCAGAGATTTCGGGTCTTCGGGAAAATCTGTGGGTGTGAAACAGGGATGGGGGCGTGGATCTGGGCGGCGGCGTGACGACGCTGCATGGACGCGAGGCTGTGGCCCACGCGTCGCCCGGTGGCCCTTGATGGTCGGCAGAGCGATCAGCTTCGAGGTGGTCGAGCACGGCGCGTAGAGCGAAGGGAGACGACGTAGGTGCACCCCGACGTGCGGCTTGGGCTTGGGAGGATGAGGTTGCGACGGTTGCGACACCAAAATTCGCCAAGGACGAACGACGAGATGCAGGTCAAGACATTGCTCAATCGCGTCAATCGCGTAGAGAAGTACAAGGGCTTCGTGTACGACCGCGTTCGGTTGGTCGGAACCGAATCTCCGAGACTGGTCATCGACATCCGGCCACGCGCGGGCAGCAAGCCGACCTGCTCCGGGTGGGAGGAGTGCGGCCCTTGCTACGATACCCCCGCAGAACCCAGTTGCTTGTATGCTGGCGCTTGTCTTAGGACTAGATCGCCACTGCAATGGCATAGTGATACCGCTGACCCGTCCCGTCGTTGCTGCCGGTCGCGACCCAAACGCGCGATTCGTCCTCCTCGACGAAGACGGCAAGGTCGCTGAAACCATCGCCAGGCATCAGCGGGGACTGCGTAACCCATTGAATATCACCGCCGTCATAGCCTGCAACGTATAGACGTACCTGGCCGTTCTGCCGCGTGTCGTCGGTAGATTCCGCGTACCCCATGATCGAAGATCCGTTACTACGAACCCCGCAAGCGGACCTGGCAACGATACCGCCTACTGCGAAGGTTGGCATTTCAAGCGTCGCCGACCATAGTTGGTTACCACTGTTGTCGAAACTGGAAACTTCGTTTCCGGATACTCGTCGAGCGTGGAACCCGTTATCGCCAACGCACAGGGTACGATACGAAGCACCGAGCACTTCGGTTGTGATGACGCTGCCGTCCTCGTCGTAGATGCGCAGTCGCGATTCCCCCGCGGCACTATCGGTGATAAGCAGAACTGCTTGATCATTTGAAAGACCGCGAAAGTCCCGCGCGTATATTCCATCGTATCCGTCCAGCGTTTCAATACTCTCCCACTGAAGCGCCCCCGTGTTGGTTCCTCCAATGGCCCAGTAAGATGAATATTCATATCCGAAAGTCGTATTTCGGTCACGCGCACCCATCATGAATCCGCCAAGCGTCGGGGCCAACCCGACAACGCCGTCATTGCCTGGGCCGGGGAGATCCAAGTTCCCCCAAACCGGGGTCAGAGTATCGTCGAACGCATAGATGGTGCGACTAGAAAGCCCGCCTCCCAGGAGCAGGTTGCCGTCGTCGAGCGCGATGGCCCCTCCCAGGGGCCATACGTAAGCGCCCGCTGCAACTTCCCGAAGGTCAATGGTCGATACCATTTCAGTGTCGATTTCCCAAACTGTGGTTAGCGAACCGCCGAGAACATACGTCAAATGACCGTTCCAGTATGTGGCTCGTATACCACTCGCCTGAGGTGATAAGTCGGTCGGGAATACTTCGTAGACCTCTCCTAGTAGAGTGCCAGGGGTCTGGCAGACAATGTTGCATTCGTCCGTGCCGTTGGCATTGCCGTCATCGCACGTTTCGCCATCGACAAGGTCGGTGACGCCATCGCCGCAGTGTGCGGCGAGTCCATTGCAATCGCTGGCGCATGCACCGTATTCGCCGTTGTCGCGGCCATCGTCGCACTTTTCTCCGTCTTCGAGGCGGCCGTTTCCGCAAGCGCTCCCTCCCGTCTCGGCGGAGGAGTTCCCCTCGGTCGTGGCGCCAGTGTCAAGTAGGTTACTGGTATCTGCGCTCGCGCCCTGCGAGATGTCACCGCTGGACTCCTCTGACGACACATCTCCGCTTGAGCTGGTCCCGGCCCCCGTGGTGTCGCCGGTAGCGCCACCCTGTGCCGGAACTCCACCGTCACCGCAGCTGAACGAGAGAATGGTTGATAACATGAGTACTGATTGCTTCATTGTTCATCCTCAAGGGTTGTTGACGCCGCGAATGGAGCCCAATAGGGGCGCCCCCAAGACCCAGCAGGCCGGCGTGGTCGCGACAAAAGAAGATAGCCACACGCCCGCGATCTTCAAGTGTCCTAAAGGGGCATTTCGGAAAAAATGCCTCGTCAGAAAAATTTGTGGTCGAGTCTCAAGACGGAAAGTGCGCCCAGCGCGTGGCAGTGGGCGACCTGCGTGGCTTTGAAAGTCCGCAGACCAAGGCGCGCCTCGTGAACAATTTGAGCTTGTTGTTCATGCTCTCCACCGGGTCGGCTGAGATCATGCCGCGAGCACGGAACCAGTGAGGATGAGAGGCACGTCCTCGGCGTGGGTCACGGCCACGGTCACAGTTTGCCGCGTTCGCGCGACATCGTCGCAGTACAGCCCTACTTTGAGTTCAATTTCCGCTCCAGGGTCGGCTTCGAACCCAAGCCCGCTAAGTTGCTCGACGAGCAGCTCGCGCACCGCGGGGCCCTGGGCCGTATCGTCCTCGCCCTTGCCTCCAGTGTCGAGCACCACCCGGGCGCGGTCGATTCCGGCGCCTCCGATGCCGCTGCGGCAAAGACCAGCGCTCCCGTCACCAGCCACAGACTTGTTCGCACTGCCGACGCAACGTACCGCAACGCTGACATCAACGCGGGGTGTACGCGGTATGCGGGAATCCGGGAATCCAACGCCATAGACGCCGTCGAAGAGCAATGTGCGCGCCAAACACGATTCC
>JAESSZ010000717.1 GCA_016763875.1 Nannocystaceae bacterium | reverse complement strand
TCAGGACACACGAAAGTAGGAAGAACCCACCTCGTTCTCGTCGCCGCCGTCGCGAGTCTCAGCCCGCTGAGCTCAGGATGCGACGCGCCTGCCGACGTCGATGTCGCCGTCACCGTTCGGAGCGTGACGCGCGACGGCGTCGAGTTAGAAGTCAAGACGAAGCCAGGCCTGTTCGTTTCCGTGACCAAGTCCAACGAGTTCGGAGGGATGGTCTTCTCTGGCAGCGAACCGAAGGCGGACGCAGAAGGTCGGGCAACGATCACCATCGCGAGCACCAACCCCGCGGGGCCTTGGCCTTTCTTCGTGACAGCACAACCCCCACCGGAGACCTCGCACTGATGCTCAAGGCCGATGGCACCATCCGGTCCAGACGAGCTACACCCAAACGCGCGCCACGCAAGCTCCCCGATCCGGTCCCCCTTGCGTCCGCTCGCTACGTGGCCGTCGAGATCGAGACTTCCCGAGCACCGGGGCCCAAGTGCACGCGAACCACGGAGCAGGCAGCGGGGGTCGTCAATGGTCAGGACATGGTCAAAGTCACCAGCACAACGATCGACCCCGTGTTCATCAGCACGGAGTTCAAACTCGTGGACCTCACCAACGGGAAAGAGCTCGGCCGCAAGAGCTTCCCTCCCAACGCCACCGCCTGCAGGGACAATGTCTATCCCGACTCGGTCGAAACGAGTGGCTGGGTCGGGAACCTGATAGCCGAGCACAACCGTGGGGGCGCCAAGTGACCGAGTGACTGTACGCCTCTATGCGCGACGCGACTTGCCGTTCAACTTACCTTGGACATCGTGTCGATCGCGACCAAGAACTAGGACAGTTCGGCGAGAACCAAACGGCGGCCGGGAGCAAAACCCCAGCGGTTCGACGCGGCGTCGATTGTCATGAACCTTGCACCGGGCATATCCCATGATCGTCGCCTTCAGCCTCGTAGTCGCACTGAGCGGGCTCTTCTGGTTGACGCAGTTGGTGTTCCTCCTACGGGCCAAGCATGCGCTCCTCCGCGTCGAAGAGCTCCCTCGGCAGCCTCTGGACCGGTACCCGATGCTCAGCGTGGTCGTCCCCTCCAAAGACGAGGGGGCGACGATCGAGGCGTCGACCCAGCTCCGTCTCTTGGACCCCTACCCTGCGCTTGAGATCATCGTAGTCAACGATCGTTCGTCGGACTCCACCGGCGAGGTGGCCGAGAGGATTGCACAGACGGACAAGCGCGTACGGGTCGTACACCTGACCTCGCTTCCCGAGGGATGGCTCGGCAAAGTCCATGCGATGCAGCGTGGGCTCGAAGCGTCTCGCGGTGAGTGGGTGCTGTTCAGCGACGCCGACGTCCGGATCTCGGCGCCCGCGCTCAGTCGCATCATCGAGTACGCGGAGCGCGACGGAGTCGACCATATCACCGTTCTCCCGTCCTGCACCGCTCGCGGACTCTTGCTAGCGCCTGCGCTTGGCACATTCTTCCGCTTCCTTGGCAGCCTCACTCGGCTGTGGCAGGTCTCCAACCCTCGCTCGACAACCGCGTTCGGGGCGGGGGCATTCAACCTCGTTCGGCGTAAGACCCTTGAGCGGACCGAGGTGTTGGCGTCGCTCAAGATGGAGATCGCGGACGACTATGCACTGGGTGTTCTGCTCAAGCGTTCCGGCGCGAGCCAGCGGGTGCTCGTTGGTGGATCATCGGTGGCGCTGGATTTCTATCCTTCGGCCGCCGCGATGGTGGGTGCGCTCGAGAAGAACGGGGCCGCCGCGCCCGCATTCGCAATGATCCTCGGAGCGCTCGCACTGGTCGGTCTCGACGCAGGCTTTCTCTTGGGCTTCATGCCAGTCCACCCCGGGCTGCTGCTGGCCAGCATTGCAACGTATCTGCTCGCCGCCACCACGCAGTTGCTCGCGGCTCGTTGGCTAGGGCTTGCCTCATGGCCCGCGCTCTTCCCATTCGTCGGCGTGTTTCTCCTCGCCTACGCTATCGCCCGCTCCGCGATCCTATGTGCACTGCGCGGCGGAGTCCGGTGGCGTTCGACCTTCTATTCCACGGACGTGGTTCGGGCCGGATCCCGTCTGGGTCCCCGTGCCAACGTATCGTCCAAACGCGCATCGGGTTCGTTCCCAGCGTCGTCCGCGTCTAAGGATTTGTAGGGAGGCTTAGTGCCCGAGCGCGTCAGTGGTGCGGCCGGATCTGGATCCCGTAGTGCGGGGCGGCCTCCATGCTGCCGTCCCCCTCGTTGCGAACCTTAATCCTGATCACACAGTTGTCCGACAACGAGCACTGCACCAAGGCTGTGGTGGCCGACGAGGTTTTTAGCTCCGACAGGATGCTGCTCGAGTAGTCGAACTTGATGTCCGGGCGCTCGCCCTTATTGAGCGGCCGCGCGGGCCACGCGCAAGTCCCGGGGGCGAGCTTGGAGCCCGTCGACCCGGCACTGGAAGCGTTCTTCGTCGCATGGATTTTCAGTGTGGTCCCGACGTCGAGATCGAACGTTCCCCGACAGAACATCCAGTAGTAGTTCCCCTCGTTGGCAGTGGCCTCCGGCACCGATGTCGTTATCGCGAGCCCAAGGCCGCCTACGAGGAGTGCGAGGATGAGGGAGGATCGTCGGAGCATGTCCACGGGACGTGCGCCGGGCTTTGATCCCCTCACCCCTTGGCCGAGTTTGAATCGCAGCGGGCGTAGCGGGCGACGGACTCATGTTCTCGCGACGACGAGCGCCCCAAACACGAGCAAGAACGCAACGTGCATCTGGCCTCTCCCGGGCTCAAGGGTCCCGTTCTGATCGTCCACAACGCGGTCCAATCCGCGCACAACCTTGGACCCGACGGGTGCCATTCGCAGGAGCGCGAGCAGCCCACCGCGTTTCTGCCCAAGCCTTGGCGTGTCGAGCGGCTGGTCCGCGCGGTACGCGTTCGGGCGGCACGGCGTCCTGGACACAACAGGGATCACACAACAACCCGTGAGTCGTGCGGACGGATGAGGACGTGCTACTGCGAACGCCATGGTTCACAGACCCCTGCGATGGCTTCTGCTCACCCTCGCCCTCGTCGCAGGGGGCGGGTTGGTCGCGTGGCAGACACTCGCGCCGCGCGGGTTCCTGACCGTCCCGGGCCAAGTCGGCGAGGAGGCCATCTCCGACTGGGCCGCACTTGAGTACGGGGGCCAGTTCGACGCAGAGAACTACATCCGATTCTCGGGCCGAGGCCGCCTGTCGTTCTTCGGGTCGACCCGTAGGCCTGCCGGCAGCGTGTTCTTGTCACGCAGCACGGGTGATGACGGGGTGTGGCATTGCGGTCGAGTTGCAAGCGCGACCTTCGGCTTTCGTGACGGGTCGGTGAGCGTTAAGGACGTGACCGAGATCCTCGACGAGAAGACCGCGAGTCGTGGAGGGGCGCTGAGCCTCTCCATCTTCGGAGGATCGCGCGACGAATGTAAGGGCCCGAGCACCGCCGAGGGGGTGGTCAAGGGAGAGTTCACGCCCTCCGCGTACAGCCTCAACAGCGAGGCCACAGAGTTCGAACGGGTGTACGTCTCTGGCGACACGCGGCTTACGGTCTTCGTCGAGGTCGGCGCCCGCAGCGACGGCGAGACGACACGCGAGGTCGAGTACGCCTGGGCTCGTCATGTCACCTACGGTGAATCGGTGACCTATCGGACCTACGTGGCTGGCCCTGGCTCTCGCTACTTCGACGAGGGTCCCTGCCCCCGCCTCGAGCTGGTCGAGCTCACCGAGCCAGGAGTCTGCGCGCCCAGTGCTGCCGCCGGCCACCTCGAGTTCTCCTGGTAACCAACGCTCGGCGAGCAGTGCGCAGCTCAGGCAAGAGCGCGGACCGTGATCGCGGTGAACGAAGAGGGCATCCTTCGGACACCGTGCGTCGTCACGACCGTGTGATCCGGCGGAAGACCTCGCGCTTGCGGGAGAGTTCCCGCGCACATGCCTTGTCGATTACGAACTCCGACTCTGCGAACTTCATCTCGCACAGATTCGTAGACTGACAGTCTATGGCTGATTATAGGCCATCGGTCATACCAAGCTGAGCAAGGCAGCGCAGTCATCCGCTCCCGCGGCGCGGATGACTTGATGAATACCCCGCGGGAGTTGTTCAGGGTGATATCGACCGCATCATCGACCGTCACCTGTGAGCGGTTGGGTGACACAAGCGACAGCCCCCGATGCTCGCGGGAGAGAGCGCTGTTGCTCCACGGCGCACGTGGGCCACCGAAACCGAGCCCTCCCGGCCAGCTTAGTGTTGCCAACTTCGACGTGTAGCCGGCAACGTCCACGGACGGCGACGGCCAGCGCCGTGGTTGTCGTGCGCCAGCAGCAGCCGTCGATGGCGCCCCGCGAGCGCTGACCGGCTCACCCAACCGAGCATTGGGCCCGGCTCACCCGTCAACGCCGCCGCTGCACGCAACCTTTGCGAGGATTGGGCCCGGCTCCCCCGTCAACGCCGCCGCTGCACGCAACCTTTGCTCGTCCGGCGCTACTGCCCGCAGCCCTCCCCGGTTCCACCGCCGAAATTGCCCATTCCGATCGGCTATACGCGGGCGTCCGGTTGATACAAAGCGCACCGGCCCAGCCACGCCGTCGAAAATCGCCTGGGCTCAGCTGCTGGCCCGTGTGTTCCAGTTCGATGTCTTGACGTGCCCGCGGGTGGGGTGCGGGGGCAAGCTCAAG
>JAESSZ010000716.1 GCA_016763875.1 Nannocystaceae bacterium | reverse complement strand
GTGCGGCGGTCATTTGCCAAGCGCCCGGCGAGCCTACGGGGCGGATGCGGGTGTGCCACTGCGCGTGAATCGGTCCGAGAAAACCAACCACCGGGCCCACGTTGAATCCGCGGCCGTCGAACCGGCTGTGCGTGTACCCGAGCGAGAACTGGCCGTTGCCGTCGATGCGGCGCGCCCGACCGTCGCGTCGTGCTCGCGCCGTCAGCGGGACGTCGATGTCGTACCAAGCCTCGCCGTACAAAGGTCCCAGTTGCGCCCTCCCGCGGGACAGCGTCGACTCCCCAGGTCGCGAGAACGAAAGAAAGTCGAACCGTGGACCGACGTAGAACGTGAAGCGCTGACGTGCCGAGACATGCCAACGGACGCCGACGGTCAACGGAAGCAGCATCGTGCGCGAGACAATGCGCTCGGTGCTCTGCCCAACATCGACGACCTCCCGCCGGATCTGAACGTCGGGTTTCCAGCGGATCTCCGAAGGTCCTAAAAACGCGGACCGCCGCCTGCGTAGGACCGGGTAGGGCAGCCGGACGGCCCAGTCGAGCCCGACGCCGATACTGGTGGCGCGCTGACGCAAGGTCACGGGAGCCGTGCCTTGCTGCCCAGCGGTGGGCATCGCGAACTGTGGCCGCGGGTCGACATCTTTGGTCGCGGCCAGCAGCCCACCGATGTGACCGACAAGCCGTACGCGGCTGCGCTGGTCGCGAAACGTCCACGTCGGCGCAAGACGGAGTGTCATCGTGTGGGCGGACCGCTCGTCGAGTTGGCTGGGAGCGCCAAGTCCGTAGGCCAACGCGCCCGTCGCAGGACGCACACGATCGGGACGTGCCGGATCGTCAGCGCCGACACGACCGAGCACCATGCCAAGCAATGCACCCGCGCCAGCAAGACTACCGGTGCCGACCATGAGGGTCGCCGGGTCTCCCGGTGCCAACCTATCGCCAAGCGCGAAGAGAACCGCGGCGGCGAGCCCTCCGGCAATGGCACCAAGCGAGACCAGCAGGACCCGCGCGGGGCGAGGCCGGACGCATTGGCCCTCGGTGGGGTTGGGCGCGCACCTTGACCACGCGTAACGGCTACGTTCAAAGCGCGCCGAAGGCTCGGCAGGCGCAACCGACTCGGCCTCGACCGTCCGCTCGGTTGACCCGTCACCGCGCGAGATGTGTGCGGGATCCGCCGCTGCGGGTACCGGCAGCGCGCCAACAGCGACGAGCATCGCAAGCGCCAGGACTCTACGCGGCATTGCGCAGCCTCGATATCATAGACGCCGCACCTGCCAAAGGTGCCGATGCGCGAACGGTGCACGGTCAGCTGCGCTATCAGATGCGCTATCAGATGCGCTATCATTGGCCGCACGGCATGCTGGACCTCAAGGCAAAGTTGGCGTTAGCGGGCCTCGTCACCGAGGATGACATCCGTCGTGTCGAGGAGTCCAAGCGGAGCAAGGGCAAGGGCGGCAAGAACAAGCGTCGTGGCAAGGGGTCCGGCGGTGGCGGGGCAAAGGCCGCGCACAAGCTCGACGTCGCGCGGCTCAAGACGCTCGCGCGAGGCGAAGCCTACGCGGCGGTCCGGCGCTGGATTGAACGTGTGCGACTCGACGTGCCGGGCAAGCCGCCGAGCGAGGAGGCCAAGTCCTTCCATTTCCCGACGGCTAAGGGATCCATCGGTCGGATCGTCGTCGAACCGGACGCGCACGGCTGGCTAGGGGAGGGGACCGCTGGCGTCGTCGCTTACATGTCCAACCACGGATTGGCGCACGCGGTTGTCCCAGCGGACGCGGCGCGGACTCTCGTGGAGGTGTTCCCGCTGTGGCTGCGAGCGCTGGTGGGCGAGCCCCGGGCCGGGCAAATCGAAGAACCGCCCCCCGTGGTCGAGTCCGGCGAGTAGGCGCGCCAGGGCCCCACTGGGTGCTACGGCGGTGACCGTAGGCGCCAGGGGCAGGATTGTCGTGACGATGGTTGCCTTGCGCTACCCTGCGCGGCGCATGGCTCGTATCACCGCCACCTTTACTGCCTTCGCCTTCGTGTTGGCGGCTGCCGCTTGTGTGTCTTGCGACGATAAAGACGCAAAGTCTGACCGCGTCGATATCAAGGGGTCCAAGAGCAACGGGGACGGCGCCGACGACAAACCCAAGGCGCCCGAAGTCCCGACGGGCAAGGTTTTCTTTGTCTCCCCGAAGGACGGCGCCACCGTGCCGACGAAGTTCAAGGTCGAGATGGGGGTTGAGGGCAAGACCGTCAAACCCGCGGGAGCCACCGAGCGCGACCCGTTGTTTGGCCACCACCACATCCTGATCGACGGCAGTCCAATAGCCGACCTCACGGTGGTGCCGAAGAACGAAAAACACCTGCACTACGGCGACGGCTCGACGGATACGATCCTGCTCCTGACGCCTGGCGCGCACACGTTGACGCTGCAGTTCGCGGACGGAAGCCATCGCTCGTACGGTCCGGATTGGGCCACGACCATCAAGGTCACCGTAAGCGAGGGGCCTGCCGCAGCCGACGGCAAGGCAGCGCCCGCTGACGGTAAGGCAGCGCCCGCTGACGGTAAGGCAGCGCCCACCGACGGTAAGGCAGCGCCCGCCGACGGTAAGGTGGCGCCCACCGACGGTAAGGCAGCGCCCGCCGACGGCTGACGCTGGCGTTACGGTTTGTCGCTGTCGTTACGCTTCGCGCGGCGCGGCAGCAGCAGCGCACCGTCGACCGTGGCCGGCAGCGCCTCGACGGTCGTCGGTGTCGTCTGGTGCTTGACTTCGTCGACCCACGACAGCGCATACCCGTGCTTGGTGAGTCGGCCGAAGCACTGCTTGGGGTCATAGCCCATGGCAGTAACGAACTGCGGGTAGTAAGCCACCGCGAGCGCTAACTCTTGGTGCTCGGCGAGCATCGTGTTCATCCCGTCGACAATTGCGCACTCGGCCCCGCGCGTGTCGATCTTCGCCACGTGCACCGGACCGCCAGCTTTGGCGAAGTAGTCGTCGAGTACGATGACTTCGACCTCAATCGAGGTCCGCCCACCACCAGGATCGTAGACCCTATGGTCACCGCGGTTGGCACTGCTGAGGAACAGCCGCAGCGTGCCAAGTTCGGCGCCGGCCGCCTTGTTCTCCAACACGACATTGTGCAACCCGTTGCGTTTTACGTTGCGCTGCAGCAACGCGAATGACTCGGGGTCGGGCTCGAACGCAAAAACACGTCCGGTGGGCCCGACCTTCTTGGCGGCAAGCACGGTGTAGTACCCGAGGTTGGCGCCCACATCGAGGAACGTATCGCCGGGGGCGAGCCGTTCGAGGATGAACTCGGTCTGATGTTGTTCCCAAGTGCCCGTGGCCCAAAGCGCGGCCGAGAGGCTGCGGTCTTCCGGATTGAGCTCAAGGCTAGCCTCGCCCAGGTCCACCACGGGCGCCGAGCCGTTCTTGGGTGGAAAGGGACCGCGTGTGTTGCTAGGCGTGCCCTCGGGTGTGGTGCTGCCAGCCGACTCGCCGTCACCGGTCGTGCGCCGCGCGGGTGCGTCGTCGCTGCGACACGCGGCGAGCCCGGCGAGCACGCCGAAGGTCAGAGCAACGCGAAACGAAGGCGATGGCCTCACGCGGCGCACCGTACCAAACTGGGCACAAGGCTCAGTGCGCGCCCACGCGGATCTGCGGCTAGTGCAGCACGGTGATCGAAGCGACCGCACTCACGCCGCGCACCGAGAAACGGACCAGGCACAGTCGGCGGATCGCACCGATCCGTCGATGGATGCGCATGCCAACGATGATGAGCCCGTCCTGAACCACGCGCTCGTCCAGAAGCTGGATCTCAAACCCTGGCGTGACCGGATGACACTGCACCTCTTCGGGGTGCGCACCAGCGCAGTCGATGGTCGCGACGGCGACACGATCGCTGCGGATCGTCGAGGCTTCGAAGGAGACCGAGAGCGTGGGGGTCTCAGGATCGTCCTCAGGACTGCCACTGCGGCGGAAACCGGAGGGATCGTAGCTGCCGTGGCCCGGGAAACCGTCCATGGGTCGGGCGGCAGCGGAGAGAGGCGTAAGCATCATGTCCTCCGAACCATGCGATCATCGCGCCACAGCGAGGAATACACCGATAGTGAATGATATCGCGGTCTTACATGGTATTCGACGGAGGCATCGCTTCGTCGACCGAGACATTGTGTGCTCCCGCATGGCTGGTCTGGCAGCCTGCGAGCATGGACTACATGAGTCATGGGGGTTGCGTCGTTATGGTGGGATTTTGTCCGACATGCAACCCGAAAACAACGATGAGTCGTTGCCTTGCTGTGAGCGAGCCCTCACTAATGGTGGCGCTTGGCCCGCTACTCGGTGATCACGCTCAGGAACATCTCGGCCACATTGCTGTGCCCGGTGAGTGTCGGGTGGATGCACGTCGCGTCAAACCAGTTCTCGGTGCCCGCCCCTCGGTAACAAACGTTGCTGGCATCGCCCGCGAGGAAACCGTGCCCGCACATGGTCTCGAACATAAACGCCACATCGGTGCCCGTCTCTGCGGCGATCGCCGCGTACTCCTCGTTGATCAGGGTGAGCGCACCGAGCAACAGATCGGTGTTGGGCGGGTTGGAGCTAAAGCCCGCCAGCCCGGCGGTCGGGCAACTGAGGACCTCGGCCGTGTAGTCCGTGAACTCGAACACATTGGCGTTGACGACGAAGATTCCATTGGAGAAGCGGTCCTCGCCAACCAGCCATTGAATCGTCTGGCGATGGAACTCGACCATTGATTCTAGCTGCTCGAACAACTCGCCTGCGGGCGCGCCATCGATAGCGTCGGAAGTCATCGCGGAGATGTCGTTGCCACCGCTGGTCATGATGATCAACGTGCGGGCGTCGAAGTCGTCGCCCGCGAAGCAGCCCTCGAGCTGGGACATGAGGTCATTGTTGCGGCCGCCCCATTCCGAGCATTGCGCGAACGCGCCGCTTTCCTGCTCTACGGGATTGCCGTTGATGATGTTGTACCCCTGCCAGTCGGTGCTGGGCGCTTCAATGCCGAAGTGGTTCGCCAGCTCAAGCGCCACAATCGAGCGGTAGACACTGCTACCGGCCGTGGGTGGGGTGCCGACCGTGACCGAGTCCCCGAGAAAAACGACGCGCTCGATGTCGGTGATGTCTTGGTGGTTGGTGCCCTGGCAATGCGAGCCGATGGTGACGTTGAACTCGGTGTAGTCCGGACCGGGAGTGGGACCGTTGACGAACTGGTCGTTGAGGCACGCGACCCCCTCGCCGGGTTGACCGGTGTCGCCGTCGGTGTCGGCGTCGTCGTCCGCGTCATCATTGGCGCCCGTGGTGCCGTCTGCGTCGGAGGGCGCGGTGCCGTCGCTGCCGTCGCCGCTACCGCCGTCGTCG
>JAESSZ010000715.1 GCA_016763875.1 Nannocystaceae bacterium | reverse complement strand
CTTCTTCCTCCTCCTCCGGTCCAACGATCGCTGCGAGGGGACTAGGTACCCCCGCCGTGACCGCCATCGCGGGTAAAGAGCGAGAAGGGGCTGCAGCCTGTGCTGCCTGGGGAGAAACCCAGACTGCCAAGGAAGTAGCTAGCAAGCCCGCAAGCGGACCGGAGACGATGCGACGCATATTCACCTCGGTGGATCGAGAGGTCTTACGTAGGAAGAAGAGCCGCCAGTTCATGCAGGAAACCGTCGCTACGGCGCCTCGGAGGCCGAGTGCGCGAAGGGCGAAAATGCGAGCGGACCGTATCACAGCGTTTTCTAGGTCACAACTGGATGCGTACCCGGTGGTCGGGTCCGCGGTCGATGACCTTCGTGTGTGTTCCACGTTCGCGACGGCTGGAGGTTTCCCACCGGGTGGAGCCGCCGCTGATTCGCACTGAACCGCCCCCATATGGTCCTCCGCGGCAGTCCAGCGCATCTGTTTCGTTCCTGTCTTGACGACGGGTTCACGTTGAGGCGTTGCCAATTTGGTGTGCTGAACATACCAACCGATCGCCTAGTTTGGTGCTGAGACGGCGTCGTCGTCCTCGCGGGCGAGAAGTGCGTCTGTAAATTGTTGGGGATCGAACGGGCGAAGATCGTCCACGCCCTCGCCGATCCCCACGTATCGGATCGGCACACCGAGCGCATCACAGATCCCCAGGACCACGCCGCCCTTTGCGGTGCCGTCGAGTTTGGTCACGACCAGACCGGTGAACGGCATCGTTTCTTTGAAGAGCCTGGCCTGGGCGAGCGCGTTCTGTCCGATCGTGGCGTCGAGCACCAGAAAAGTGTCGTGAGCCCCGTCAATGCTTGCGGCCTGCGAGTCCGACAAGCCGCGCGTGAGAGCCTTGGCGGCGGCACGGCCCACCTTCGCGAGTTCATCCATGAGTTCCGTGCGGGTGTGCAGGCGCCCGGCTGTGTCGCACAGCACCACGTCGTAGCCGTCGCGACGGCCTCGGGCGATCCCGTCAAAAATCACGGAGGACGGATCGGCCCGGTCGGCGCCGCGGTGCAGGTCGCTGCCCGTGCGTGTGGCCCAAACCTCGAGTTGTTCCACCGCCGCCGCGCGGAACGTGTCACCGGCCACGAGCAGGACGCGTCGCCCCGCCGCGACATGCTGCGCCGCCAACTTACCGAGCGTCGTCGTCTTCCCGACGCCGTTGACGCCGATTATCAGCAGGACATACGGCTTGATCTCGGGGTCCGGGTTGAGTGGGGGGGCATCGATGGTGAGGAGGGCGCGGGCCGCTTCACGGGTACCGCCCCAAACCGCGTCCGCATCGGCGACACCGTCGCGGTCGAGCACTTCGGTCACGTTGCGGAGCAGCGTCTCCGCTGCCACGGCACCGATATCGGCGGTAAAAAGGACCTCTTCGATCTGTTCGCGAAGTGCGTCGTCGACCTTGGGCTTGCCGCGCAGGAGCCGTGAGAGGCGCGCGACAAACCCGCTCCGCGTTTTTGCCAGTCCTTTGCGGTAGCGGTCGGCCTCGCGCACGCGCTGCTCGTGTCCCGCGTCATCACCCTCCCAGGCCGCGGAGCGAGCACCCGGTTTGTCGAGGGGCAATGGCACTGGCCGCGACGACGTGCGGTTGTCGCGGCTATCCGCTGGCTGTGCGTCCGGGTCTGGTGCGGCCGGAGGCGAACGCTCCGCGGAGGTGCTGGGCAGGACCTTGGAGGGGGTGCCACTGGGCAGCGCGGGTCTGCGGTTGCGCACCACGACCGCAATCGCCAGCCCTGCACCGAGCAGTCCCAGCAGCAAATAGAGTAGGTCCGGCATGTTCGGCGGTGAGGAAGCCACGCGATGCGACCGGGCGCAAGACCCCGAACGCTGAACGCCGCGACCGAAC
Source organism: Nannocystaceae bacterium (assembly GCA_016763875.1). Lineage (GTDB taxonomy): Bacteria > Myxococcota_A > Polyangia > Nannocystales > Nannocystaceae > JAESSZ01. The sequence continues at coordinate 4,991 of JAESSZ010000715.1, read as the reverse complement.
GCATATAGAGTTCGCGGCATCACAGACACGGCGAGACGGTGGACACCGGCCGGGCGTGGCATGCACGGTGGAGATCTGCGGAGATCTCCAGAGATCCGCGGTGATCTCCAGAGCGATCTGCGTCGTATCTGACGGCTCAGCGGATCTACGGAGATCTGTGAGGGGGGAGATCGGACGGCAGCGGGCCGATCTCCGCTCAGATCTGCAAGCGAACGATCTCCCGTCCCCAGCGCGGGCTCGGTCGGCCGGGGGTCGTTTCCCCCTTGGTCGCGGGCCCCGCGGGGTGCTACTGGAATCCCCGCACGTGGGCCCATTTGGGCGTCGTTGCTCGTGTGCCCGGGATCGACGGATGAGACTCAAGAAGATCGAGGTCAGCGGGTTCAAGTCATTCGCCGATCGCCAGGTGGTGGTCGTGGACGATCACGTGACCGGCATCATCGGCCCCAACGGGTGCGGAAAATCCAACATCGTCGACGCGATGCGGTGGTGCATGGGTGAGCAAAGTGCCAAACACCTGCGCGGCTCGGGTATGGCGGATGTCATTTTCGCCGGCTGCAGCACCCGTGGTCCGGCCGGCATGGCCGAAGTCACGCTCACTTTTGACAATAATGGCCGCGATGCCCCAGCGCACCTGGACGTCCCGGAGATCGCGATCACGCGGCGTCTGTTCTCCGACGGGACCAGCGAGTACCTGATCAACAAGGTGCCCGGTCGCCTCCGCGACATCACCGAGTTGTTGATGGGCACTGGCGCGGGCACTAAGGGCTACTCGATCATCGAACAGGGGCAGGTCGGTCGGATCGTCAGCAGTAAACCAGAAGAACGCCGACATATCATCGACGAGGCGGCCGGTATCACCCGGTTCAAGTCGCAGAAAGCGGCGGCCCAGCGAAAGATCGACGCGACGCGGCAGAACCTCCTGCGGGTGACGGACGTGGTCACCGAGTTGGAAGGCCGACTGTCCACGCTGCGTCGGCAGGCCCAGAAAGCCGAGCGTTACAAACGCTACCGGGAAGAACTGCGTGATCTCGATCTGTGGATCGCCTCTCACAAGTTCCTCGAACTGCAGACGACGGGTCGCGTGCTGTCGGAACGGCGGAGCCGCGTTGCGCAAACCGTGGCGGACTTGCGAGCGTCGATCGACGCCCGCGATGCCCAGATCGCCGCGAAACGCGTCGCGATCGTCGAGGTCGAGCAGACGCTGACCCAATCGCACCAGGCCGTCTCTGACCTCGACAATCGCGTCAAACTCAGTGAAGCCGAAGAGGAGTATCGGCATCGCGAGCGCGATGGATTGGTCGCCGCCGCGGCCCAGTCGCGCGCGGAAGCGGACGCGGCGCAACGTGGGCTGGAACGGCTGGGTGAAGAACTAAAGGAAGTTCAAGCCGAACTGAAGACCCTGACGGAGGGCGGTGGCGCCGACAGTGAGGATGCGTCCGTCAAATCCCTGACCGAGGAACTCGACGCTATCGGGGTTAGTTTCGCGGCCGCGGCCGACATGCAGACGGGCGCGCAGCAGCAGTACACCCGCGCCACCGAACAACTGGCGGGGAGCACGGCGCGGCGGGAGGTCGTCGGTGAGCGTCGAGTCGAGGCACAACGCGCCGAGCAACTCGGGGCCGAGACCTTGGCCGGCCTCGTGGCGGAGCAGGACGACAACCGAGGGCATGTGCAGCACGCCCGCGGCGACCTTGAGACCTCGCACGAGCAACTCGACGCCCTGCGCCAACGCAAGACGGGACTGGAGCGTCAGCGCGCGGATCTGCGTGGGCAAGTTGCCTCCGCTGAAGTTGAATTGGACACCAATCGCGCCGAGGTGCATCGGTGTCGTTCTCGGTTGCAGTCCTTGCAGGAGATTCAGCGGCGGTATCGTGGCTGTGCCTCAGGTGTGCAGGTGGTGATGGAGCACCGTGACGAGCTGCTCGCGTCATCGAGCCTGTCGACCGACGGCAGCGCGGCCGAGCCCTCGGCGGACCGGCCGCCAGTCGTTCTCGGCGTGCTCGCTGACTACCTCGAGGCGCCGGCGCATCTTGAGGCCGCCGTCAGTGCGGTGCTGGGCGATGCGCTTGAGGGCGTGGTTGTCGACGAGCCAGGCGCCGCGGCCCGTGGGGTCGAGCTACTCAAGCGGTTGCAGGAAGGGCGCACGACGTTCATCCCGCGCACGGCGCATCGACCCGGCATGCAGCCCTACGATGCCGCGACCGCGGGCACGACCGATGCGGCCAAGGCGGTCGTCGCCGAGGCGCTCGCTGACTCGCGTGCAGCGGACGATGCGACGCGGTCGGACACACGACCGGGCGATCCCCCCCAGGCTGGTGCCAGCGATGGCGGCGTGCCCAGCAGTGGCGGCATGCCCAGCGGTGGTTCGATCGAGGTCGTCGATCTCTCGGAGAGCGCGACCCCCTCACAAGGCTCTGCTATCGGGCGCGAGCCTGGCGTCGTCGGTCGATTGGTCGAGATGATCTCGATGGGAGGTGAGCTGCGGGAGTTATCGCGGGTTCTGTTGGGGGAGACCCTTGTCGTGGAGAATCTCGCGGTCGCGCTGGATCTGTCGCGGCGTTTTGCCAACCGGCCACCGCTGGTCACCCTCGAAGGTGATCGTCTTGAGCCGTCCGGCGTTATCGTGGGTGGCTCATCGACCGCGCTGGACTCCGCGTTGCTGACGCAGAAGCGCGAGATCGGTGAACTCGAGGGCATTCTCGAGGAGATCAGCGCGGCCTTCGAATCAGCGCGGGCCCGCCATCTGGGCCTCGCGGAGCAGCTCAGCGAGATCGAGACCGAGCGCGAGCAGGTCGAGCAGTTGGTTCTGCGCGCGGAGAAAGACAACTTCAGCGCGGCCCAGCAACTGTCGCAAGCCGAGACGGACGGCAACCGCCTCCAGCAGCGTCTCGAGGTGCAAACCGCCGAGCACAAGGCGACCCAAGGTCGCGAGGCTGGGTATGCCGCCGAAGACGAGGCGCTCGGATCCGCCATCGAAGCGTCGCGGGTTGAAGTCGACGAGATGCGCGCACGTATCGAGGAGGTCACCGTCCAGTTGACCTCGCTGACCGAGCGTCGTGCGGGCGTTGAGTCAGCCCTGACCGACGCGAAGGTTGCGTTCGCGCGCTGGCAGCAGAAAGCCGACGCAGTCGCGCAAGCTCAGCAACGCCTCGGCAAGCAGGTCAAGAGCGAAGAAGACAGGATCAGCCGCTTGCGCGAGGCCGCCGATGACGCCGATCAGCGCGGCGCATCACTGTCGGCGCTGGACGAGGAGGCGAAAACCGAACGTGTCACGCTGATCGAAGCCAGCCGCGAAGCGACGAGCAACGTGCACGATGCACGGGAACGTTTCGATGCACTGCGCGTCGGTCTCGACGAAGTCGACGCCTCGGTCAAGACGTTGCGCGGCGACCTCGATACCGAACGCGAGTCCCTTCAGGAAGTCGACCTGGGATTGCGGGAGATCGAGTTGGAGCGCGAGCACGTGGTGTCGGATGTCCGGCAGCACTTTGAGACCGAGGTCACCGAAGTGCTCATCGACTTCCACAATCGGCGACTGGCCGGCGCACAAGAACGAACGCGGCAAAAGGACCTCAAGCGCATCTTGTCGCGCCTGGGCGAGGTCAACCTGACCGCGATCGAGGAGTTCGAGGAGGTAGAGGGGCGCTACACCTACCTGGGCGGGCAGAGAAACGACCTGGAAGAAGCCATCGCGCACCTCGCGGAGGCCATCGAGAAGATCAACAAGACCACGCGGGCGCTGTTTCGCGAGGCGTTCAATGCGATCGATGAACGCTTTCAGATGTTGTTCCCACGTCTGTTCAACGGTGGTCGCGCTCAGTTGCGGCTGACGGATCCGACCGACATGCTTGAGACCGGGGTTGAGATCGTGGCGCAGCCGCCCGGCAAGCAGTTGCGAAACTTGGACCTGCTGTCCGGTGGCGAAAAGGCGCTGACGGCGACGAGCCTGATTTTCGCGGTGTTCCTGTTCAAGCCGAGTCCGTTTTGCATCCTCGACGAGGTCGACGCCCCGCTCGACGACGCAAACGTCGGGCGCATGTGTAAGTTGGTGCGCGAGTTGTCGGCCGACACGCAGTTCATCCTCATCACGCACAACAAGGTGACGATGGAGGCTTCTGACCGCCTATACGGCGTGACAATGGAGCAGCGCGGCGTCTCGAAGTTGGTGTCGGTCAACATGCGCCGCGCGGTCGAGATGGCGTACAACTAACCCAATGACCGCGACGACGACGATGCCGCGGCACGAGCCCGATCGTCGCGAGCGGGTCTTCGTCGTGCTCGCCGGCATCTTTGTGACTCATGCGCTGCTCGGCGAGCTGATGGGTGGCAAGTTGTTCGAGTTGGGGGGCTGGGTGATGTCTGTGGGCGTCATCCCCTGGCCCTTCGTCTTTGTGGCGACAGATCTTGTCAACGAGCACTACGGGCTAGCCGCGGTTCGGCGCCTGACACTGCTGTCGATTGGACTCATCCTCTACGCCTTTGTCGTCGTGTACGCGTGTATGGCGGTCCCTGCGTCGGACGTCTCGGTGGTGTCCGATGAGGCTTTCGCTGAGGTCTTTGGCCAGTCGATGTGGATCATAGGCGGCTCGGTGACGGCGTTTGCGGTCAGCCAGCTGCTGGATGCACGCGTGTTCGTCTGGTTGCGGCAGCGGTGGTCTGGACGTCATCTTTGGGCGCGTGCACTGGGCTCCACGGTCGTCAGCCAACTGGTCGACACATTCGTGATCAACTACCTCGCGTTTTGGTTGCCCGCACAACTGGACGGCAGTCGGCCCCCGTTCAGCGCGGGGGACGCCCTGGAGCTCTCGGTGACCAACTACGGCTACAAGTTCGTCATCGCGGTGGGGACGTTGCCCGTGATCTACCTCGGGCATTCACGCCTGCGTCGCTACTTCGCCGGACGTGATCCGAAGCCTGAGCCGCCCGAGCCCGGTGAGGCCGAGGCCCCCAAACCTCGGGACTAGAGCCGCTCTCGGGAGGGCGCGTCGCTG
>JAESSZ010000714.1 GCA_016763875.1 Nannocystaceae bacterium | reverse complement strand
GCGGCGGGCGTGCTCGTCCGAGGCATCGGCCGTTGATTGCCGTGCCAACGCGATGCAACCGAGGGCGGCGAGCATCGGGTCGTGGCCCCACGAGAGATTGCCCATCAGCGCCTTAGCGGCGGCGGGTTCATCGGCCTGCGCGAGGGCCCATGCGGCGGCGTGCCGGGCCCCCATCGACAGACTGGCGTCGGTCATCGCGTCGTTGAACGCCCCGATCGCATCCGCATCCCGTAGCTCGCCCGCGGCCCGCAGCGCCATGATTCGGGCGCGGTCGAAGGCGTCGCGGACGGTGGCGGTCGCATCCCGGGGAGCCGTGAGGGTGGCGCCCATCCGCGCAAGCGGGACCGCGGTGTCCGGGAGATTGAGCCGACCCAGGTGTTCGGCTGCACGTACGCGCGCTCCCACCGACCCCCGCGTGAGGGCGGCAACGAGTGGCTGCCGCAGCACGGCGGCCCGGCTCTCCCCCTCGCCGTCAGCCTTCAGCCACGCGGTGACTTCGTCGAGCGGGGCGCGGTCCAGTGCCTCGAGCAGGAACTCGCGGGGCTCGGTGGCTTCGGGCCGCGCCTGGGTCCGTTGAACCGCCAACTCGACGAGTTCCATGGTCGCGTCGTCGGCTTCCGCGAGGTCCAGGGCACGTCGACCCGCCTCTCGTAGCAGCTCGGGCGGCCCGCCCAACGTAAGAATTTCCCGAAAGGCGTGGGCCGAGCGGTCCACCTCCCCGAGCGTCAGCTCCAACTCCGCGAGTCGCAGCCGGGCGCCGACGTCGGTTGCGTCGACCGCCACAGCGGCGGCGTAGGCCTTTCGCGCCTGGTCGGTGTCGCCCTCGCGCTCGTGCAACTCGCCAAGGCGAACGAGCGCATCAACTTGTGTGCGGTCCTTGGCGGCGGCGCGATTGGCAGCGTCGAGCGCCCGAGTGCTGTCACCGGCCTCGAACGCGAGCTCGGACATCTCGGCGAGCACATCGGCACTGCGCCCAGGGTTGGTCACCAGCAACTCCTCGAGCGTTAACAAGGCCGACTCCACTTGGCCGGCACGTCGCTGGGCGGTCGCGAGTTCGGCCAGACGCGCGGCGTCGTCGGGCATCAACTCGACGAGCTGATGCTGCACCGATACCGCGGCTCCATAGTGTTCGCGGCGTGTTTGAAGCTCGGCGAGAAAACGGCCTGCTTCAATCGCATCGCTCAGCGGGACTTTGGCATCCAGCGCTTTGCGTGCGAGGCGTAGCTCGGTTTCTAGTTTCTGTCGGCGTTTCGCGATGGCGCCGCCGACGAGTAACTCCACCACTCTGGTGCGGGCTTCGTCGGCCAACAGTGGCTGGCCTCGCCCTTTGGCCAGGGTTCGGACGTGCTGCCAAAGACCCAGTGCAGTGTCGGGCCGGCGCTGATCTTCGGCGAGGACGGCCCGGAGCCGCAAATACTTGGGCTCTGCGGGCGCGAGCTTGAGCGCCTTGTTGAGCGAGGTGATGGCCTGTGCGGTGTGCCCATGTTCGGAAAGCACCTCCGCGTGGCGGGCCCATCCTGCGGCGGCCGGCCGAATGAGCTTGGGCAGCATCGCCCATGTTTTGAGCGCGGCCGGGAGGCGACGCATTTGGTACAGCTGCTCGCCGAGGGCGATGCGGGCTTCGGCTTTGCGTGGCGTGAGCACAACGAGGCGCTCGGCGACGTCCAGCGCGAGATGCTGTTCGTCGTTGAGGTTGTAAAAATCCAGCAGCGCCATCAGGGCGTTGCCGCGGCGAGATACGCGGGCTTCGATTTCCGCGGCGAGCTGGAGTCCTTGCTCCCGTTTCCCGGCGGCGACGAGTCGATTTGCCAGCTCGAGCCCCAACATCACTTCGGATGGATCACGACCGGCCAAACGCTTGTATTCGGCGATAGCAGCCGCGGTCTCGCCCTTGGACTCCAGGGCCTGCACGAGTGCCGCATGGCTTCGTTGGTCCTTCGGCGCAAGTTGCAGGACTTTGCGCCACGCCACCATGGCATCCATACCCGCGGTCTCGCGGGCTTGCGCGAGCGTGCGCCACGCCGAGGGGTCTCTGTCGTTGCGCGCCACCCAAGCCCCCAGGCGGGTGATCAGCATCGCTGTGCTGCCGTCTTTTCGGTGGGCCTCGGCCAGCAGATCCCACCAGCCTTCTCTCGTGGCCTTGGAGCCCGTCTTCGGGTCGTCCACGAGATCCCACAGGAGTCGTGCGGCGCCAGACGGGTTGTCGGTACGCAGTCGCGCGCGGGCGCGTTCCGCCACGAGCCCGTGTTTTTTGCGGCTAGGGGCGCTGCTGACCGCACGGCCATAGGCGGCGTCGGCACCACTGCTGTCGCCGGCCCGAGTCGCGGCACGGGCCAGTCGCAGCCGCGCGTCCAAGGAGGTCGGGTGATTGTCTGCCAGCGCTTTGGCTATCCGGTGGGCGGCCCCGGTCAACCCAGCCTGGTCCGCGATCGACAGCGCGCGCTTGAGGGCTTTGTCGGCCGAGGCGCCTTGTTGTGTGGCGGCGCGTGACTCCAAGGCTCGGACCGCAGTCGCGTCTTCATCCGCGCGGTCGAGCATGTCGATTCGAAGCCAGAACACGGCGTTTTCGAACCGACCGGCTTTGCCGATGAGGGCCTCAAGCGTCTTGGCCGCGGCGGCAGGATCGCCTTGGGCTGAGGTCGCGCGGGCCGCCAAAATACGCAGCGCTACGTCGCTGGGGTTGCGACGCTGCAGTGCTTTGATCTTTGCGGCGAGCCGTTTGCTCCCGATCGCCTTTTGCAGGGCGCGCCATTGCGGACCATCGAGGGGACTCCGTCGCAATCGACCGATGCGTTGGCTCACAAGCGCGGGGGCATCGCCCTTGTTTTCCAGTGACCAGTCGTCGCCCCCCGGTGCCGCGGTGGCGTTGGCTGCGACGAGCGAAATCGCGACCGCTGAGCCCAGACTCGCCAGCCAGCCCGCGATCACCATCCGCGAATTGCGTGAGGTGCGTCGCAAGGGAGTCACGGACATAGCCACAGCTTAGCAGGAGTTGGAACGGAGGCTTGTGCGCCCTGGACGGCGTTTGCGGGTGATGCGGCCCACCATTGACCCCCCGTGCAGTGGTGGGTCCGGGGGCGGGAGGGCGCTTGGGACTGATGCCCCTTCTTCGAACGGACGTTCGGGGGTCCAGATCCATTCGTTCCTGGATCGCGGACGCCGCGTCCGACGGTTCAGGGGCGCTCCTAGTGCGGGCATTGCGCGATGTGGAATTCGGCTCTGGGCCCCTTGACGTCGGCGGCTGCTGAAACAACATTGCCCCGCCGCCCGATATGCCGATCTACGAGTACCGTTGCGAAACCTGTAAAGAGACGGAGGAGCATGTTCAGCGCTTCTCCGATCCGTTGATGACCGAGTGCCAGGCGTGTGGAGGGCCGCTGAAAAAGCTGCTCAGCAGCGCTGCGTTTCACCTGAAGGGAGGCGGTTGGTACAAAGATGGCTACGCGAGCGCCAAGCCGTCCTCAGATTCGGGTTCGAGCGATTCGCCGAGCGCATCCGGGTCCGGGTCTTCCGGCGATTCGGCCTCGTCGTCCAGTGGGTCGGCCTCGTCGGGTTCGTCGGATTCGTCCAGCGGGTCGGGTTCGTCTGGGTCGTCCAGCGGGTCGGGTTCGTCCGGTTCGTCCGGTTCGTCCAGCGGATCTGGCTCGTCCGGGTCTTCCAGCGGGTCCGGTTCCTCGGGATCTGGTTCGTCCAGTTCGTCGGGATCTTCCGGCGGCAGTTCCGGTTGACCTGAGCCGGCGCGCCGGCAACTCTCGCCCCCGCGAAGAGGCGAAATGACGGCAACGATCATCGACGGAAAAGCGGTAGCGGCACGGTTTGTGGAATCGGTCGGCGGCCGTGTGACGCTGTGTAACGCGCGCGGCGTCACGCCGACGTTGGCGGTCGTGCTCGTCGGCGAGGACCCGGCATCCGAAGTCTACGTTCGCAACAAGGGCAAGAAGGCCGCGCAACTCGGTATCGCGACGCGCGACCATCGGTTGCCCGACGCGACAACCACCGAGGCGCTGCTTGCTGTCGTTGCCACGCTCAACGCCGATCCCGAGGTGGACGGCATCCTGGTCCAGCTGCCGTTGCCGGGTCACGTGGATGAACAAGCGGTGTTACTCGCCGTTGATCCGGCCAAAGACGTCGATGGCTTTCATCCGGCGAACCTTGGCCGGCTCGTTATCGGCTCGCCAGTGTTCATTCCCTGCACGCCGCAAGGTTGCATGCTGCTGCTGGAGTCCGCTGGTGTGGACCCCGCCGGCAAGCGAGCCTTGGTGATCGGGCGTTCGACAATCGTCGGCAAGCCGGTCGCGCAGTTGCTCGTGGCCGCGCATGCGACCGTCACCATTGCGCACTCTCGGACCGTCGATCTGCCAGCCGAGGTCGCACGCGCCGAGATCGTCATCGCAGCGGTAGGGCGGCCGCGGTTCGTCCAAGGGGAGTGGTTGGCCCAAGGCGCGACGGTGATTGATGTTGGCATCAACCGTCTGCCCACGGGCAAACTGTGCGGCGACGTTGCGTTCGACAGCGCACGGGAGCGTGTTGGCGCTATCACCCCCGTCCCGGGCGGCGTGGGCCCAATGACGATCGCGTGCCTGATGGGCAACGTGGTCCTGGCCGCCGAACGTCGCGCGAAGATCGTGTAGTTCCGAGCATCGCGCTGCGACGCGGGAGGTCAATCCTGGTCTTGCGACCGCGGCGGCTCGGAGTCGTCACCGGCTGGTGTGTCGTGTGCCGGTTCGGGATGTGCGTACACCCGGCTGACACACTCCAGCACTGCGGCCCGCAATTCCTGCCCGTC
>JAESSZ010000713.1 GCA_016763875.1 Nannocystaceae bacterium | reverse complement strand
CTGCAGGCCGGAAATGGGTGGAAGCTCTTTGCAGATCTTCGCGTGGAGGATATTATCTTGGAACTATTGGTGCGTTTGCAACTCTCCCCCGATGAACACCGCTGCATGTAGAAGACTGGATGCTGAGGACTTTTTTGCGGAAGACCTCCACTCGGCGACTCAAAACGAGGAGGGCGTAAGCCTCTTCAACAAGCTGACAGAGATCGTCGACCACGCTTGCTCCCAGCCAACCTGGCCGGAGTTCAAGACGATTCTTCGCCAGCAAGGTCCAGACATGCGCGCCATCGTGGCGCGGCTTGACGAACTGCGGCCGAGACGCGAGGAGCACGAATCCGTGGCTTCGAAGTCGGACTCCGAGCCGGAGCCAAGAACGTTGGGAGAGGTGCTCGCCAGCATCGACGTCTCAGACAGACGTGTTGGGCTTGTTGATCAGGCCCAGCGCATAATCGCCCGGGCCCATGCAACGTCCCACCTGATCGACGCTCATGCATGCGGGCTGACTGGAGAGGCACGCCAGCAGTACGACGAGGGCGAGAGGTCCTCATGGATGTACACCTTTTCCCAGGTCGCCCTGTGGCGCATCGCGTTCGTGCGCAAGTCACCCACTGCCCCGTGCGTCCAGTTTGCCGTTCAGCTCGCGGTCAACAGCTCACGGGAGGCGTACGCACACTACGCCACCGCACTTGAGCTCTCCGACGCCGCAGCATAGCCGAGACCATCGTGCCGATAGCCGAAGACGACTGCCCAGGCGCCATCTTCTGGTGTGACTCGGGCAAGGCCCCGATTGACCAAGAGGAAGTTGGCGCCATGTACCCGATTGAGCAGGAGGAGGTTGGCCTGCACCCATGGCTCGTCATCTCCGAGCCCAGGCTTGCTCGGAACGACAAGCTGGTGATCGCGGTGCCGATGACCTCCAACCCCATCGAGTATTTAGAGACGCAGGTGCAGATAAAGGCGCACCTGATCAAAGTCTACCCCAAGACCAACGCCGCCAAGCCTTTGAAGAAGGAGCAGGAGGGCTACATCAAGTGCTCGAAGGTCCGGCACTGGTCCGTCGACCGGATCACGGTCGTGGGCAAAGCCAAGTTAGAGTTTGTGAACGAGGTGCGAGGCGTTGTCAGAGACCTATTCGAAGGCCCTGTGACGCGTCGTAAGCGGCGCCGCTAGCCCGGCAGCGCTGACACTCTACGGACGATCGCGTAGTTCTCGACGCAGGATCTTGCCCGACGCGGACTTCGGAATCGCGTCGATGAACGCGACCTGCTCGAGTTGTTTGTATTTCGCGAGCTTCTCGATGATCAAGGCTTTGAGGGCTTCGGTCGTGACCTCGGTGCCGGGTGCCCGCACGATGAATGCCTTGGGCACCTCGCCTGCCTCTTCGTCGGCTACCCCGATCACGGCCACATCGGCCACGCCCGGGTGATTGATGAGCACGGCTTCGAGTTCCGCGGGGGCGACCTGGAACCCTTTGTACTTGATCAGCTCCTTGAGGCGGTCGACGATGTAGAGGTGCCCATCGGCATCGACCTTGCCGATGTCGCCCGTATGCAGCCAGCCGTCGTTGTCGATCGTCGCGGCCGTGGCTTCGTCGTTGTTGAGGTAGCCCTTCATGATCTGTGGGCCTGCGATCCACACCTCGCCCGACTCTCCGGTGGCGACGTCGTTGCCGTTGTCAGCGTCGACCAGGCGCATCGAGGTGTTGGCGACCAATGTCCCCACTGAGGCGGGGCGGTACTCGCCAGGGGCGATGGCGTGGGTGACGGGCGATAGTTCCGTCATGCCGTATCCCTGGCCGATCTCACAGCCGATGCGCCGCGCCGCCGCCTCTGCCAGATCACCGGAGAGTGGGGCCGCCCCCGAGAAAATCTCTTTGACCGAGGAGAGGTCGTACTTGTCGACAACCGGGTGTTTGGCCAGGGCGACAATGATCGGCGGGACGAGGTAGAGCCGAGTGATCTTGTGGGTCTGCGTGAGTTCCAACATCTGCACGAGGTCGAAGCGCGGCACCGTGACCACCGTGGCCCCAACCGAGATCACGTAGTTCATCAAGATCTGCATGCCGTAGATGTGAAAGAACGGCAGCACAGCGAAGGCCACTTCATCGGGCTGCAAGTCGAAGTGCGATCGGGACTGCTCGAGGTTGGCGACCATGTTGGCGTGCGTGAGCATCACCCCCTTTGGAAAACCGGTTGTCCCCGATGAGTAGGGCAATACGACGACGTGTTTCTCGAGGTCGACCGCCACCGCCTCAGTCAGTGGTGGGCCGAAGATCGTCGTGAAGTTCGTGGCGTCGCCCTCGCCGATGACGAAGATCTCCTCAATGCCGGCTTTGGCGGCGGCAGCCTTTGCCACGTCGAGGAAGACCGCGACCGTCACGATCGCGGTCGCTTTGGAGTCCTTGAGTTGAAATGCGATCTCCGCGGCCCCGTATGTCGGGTTGAGGGTGGTCACCGTTGCACCCGCGTACGCCAGGCCGTGGAACACGACGGCGTACTCCGGAATGTTGGGCGCCATGATCGCCCACGTGGTGCCTGGGCCCACGCCGCGAGCCGCGAGTCCTCCGGCAAATGATCGGATCTGCTGCGCGAGTGCGGCGTAGGTCACCACGCGGCCCGAGCCGCCCTCGATGAACGCCGCTTTGTCGGCCATCGCCTCGGCCTGACCCAGCACGTAGTCGGTCACACCAATACGAGGAAACTCAAGATCGGGGTGCGTGCTTTTGTAGACTGTCACGGCTGGTACAGGATACCGAGCCGGCCGACCTGCTGCGAGTCACGGTCATCAATCTACGACAGGTCCACTCGCGTGTGGCGGCGGACCAGGGCCAAGATGTCCTCGCCGAAACGCTCGATCTTGGCGGGGCCCAGCCCTGGGATCCCAGCAAGGTCGCTGAGCGTGGTCGGACGCTCGCGGTCGATAGCCATGATCGTCTTGCGCTGGAACACCATGTACGGCTTCCACTTGAGGCGGCCCGCCATGCCTTTTCTGTAGCGATCCAGTTCCGGGGCCATCGAACCCACGCCGCTGCTGGGTGCCCGGCGGCGCAAGGTTTGCCTGGGACGCGGACTGTCTTCGGCGTCATCACCACCGTCGCGGGTCCGGATGGGTTTTCCCGGGATCCACACGGTTGGGTACTTGCGCCCCGTGCGAGCCAGACGTCCTTCGCGCAACAGGTCGTCTACTGTGGCGACGATGTCGTCCTCGGAAGAGTCCGGCAGCGTGCCGTATTCGGGGAGGGTGAGCAGACCCCCGCGCGAGAGTGACTTAGCCCGACTGCCGCGCAATGCTCTGGCCAGATTCCGCTTGCCGACCGGCCGCCGTAGACGGTCGACGGCCGCGATAATCGTGGACTGAACGTTGTCGTCCAGGACCTGAACCTGCTTGGGCTCGTGGTCCGGCACGACCCCATCCAACGGGTCTTCCGGGACGCAAACATCGCAACACTGACAAGCGGGGTGCGGCTTGTCGGGGTCGAAGTGTTCGCACAAGATCGCTTGTCGGCAGCGCGACTCGTGGGCGTAGCTCTCGATCTCTTCCAGCGCTTGTTCGCGGCGGCGCTGCTGCACAACGCCGCCGTCAGACGAGGACGACAACCGACGCTGGGTAACCATGTCGGCGGCGCCGAAGAACATCACGCAGCGCGCGGGCATGCCATCTCGACCCGCGCGGCCCGCTTCTTGGTAGTAGGCCTCGAGGCTCCCCGGGGTTTGGTAGTGCACCAGTACGCGGATGTCGGGCATATCGACGCCCATGCCGAACGCGCTGGTTGCGACGAGGATCCGTGTACGACCCGCTTGCATTGCGCGCTGGGCACGATCGCGGGCCAGCGCCGTTCGACCAGCGTGGTAGTAGCCGACCGGGTAGCCGCCAGTCCTCAGCGCCTTGGCGACCGTCTCCACGGTCTTGCGGGTGCTGCAATAGATGATGGCCCTGCCTTTGCCATGTTTGCTGCGTAGACCTGCCTCGTCGAGTTCGGCGCGAAGCAGCGCGAGCCGTTGCGCCGCAGCGCCCGGATGCCGGACCACGAAGCGCAGGTTGGGACGGGCAAAGTCTCCGCGAATCAATGCGGGCCGGTTTAGGCCGAGGCGTTTTCCGATCTCCTCGACCACCCGCGGCGTCGCGGTTGCAGTGAGCGCGATCGTTGGCGCCTCGGTGTATTCGCGAAGCTCGCCCAGGCGGAGGTAGTCTGGTCGGAAGTCGTGACCCCACTGGCTGACGCAGTGTGCTTCATCGATCGCAAGCAAGGCGACGTTGGTTTGGCCGAGCAGGCGGCGGAACCCCGCTGTCGATGCGCGTTCCGGTGACACGTACAGCAGCGCGAGTTCCCCGGCGACCAGGCGCTCGATGATCTCGCGTTGCTGGGCTGAGTCTTGGTGGCTGTGCAGTGCGGCAGCGGCGATCCCCTGGCCCTCGAGCTGCCCGACCTGGTCCTGCATCAACGCAATGAGCGGAGAGACCACGATCGTGGTGCCGTGACCCGCTCGCGCCGCGAGTAGGGCGGGGATCTGGTAGCAGACCGACTTGCCGCGTCCCGTGGGTAACACGACGGTCGCATCGCGCCCGGCGACCGCGGCCAGCACTGCTTGCCGTTGGCCGTCGCGAAACTCTTGATGTCCAAAGACATCGCGGAGGACGCCCCGTGCGTCCCCGATCGTGCCCAGTCGAGGCATGCTTGGCTTACATCGTGTTGCGGAAATGCCAGGCGAGCGAGGCGCTCGCGGCATCGATGCACGCGTGGTCGTCGTAGAAGTCGAGTTGCCCCGCGGCTTGGACCCAGTGCTGCTCTTTGTTGCCGGCCAGCGCTTCGTAGAAGCTACGCGCCAAGTCGGGCGAGGTCGCCCGCTCGGAGTGAATCATCAGGGTCGGGATCTTGATCTTCGGGGCCAGCCCCTGAACGTCCCAACCGAGCAGGTGCTCCTTGGACATCAGCGCGACTTCGTTGCGGTAGTTTGGCGTCGCCCCGCGCTCGGTCCCGAAGTACTCAAGCGCCTCTGGGGTCGGGAGGATGACGTCGCCTTTGCCGACGGCGGGGACCATCAACACTTCGCCGGTCTCCTCGTAGTGCGCGCGGGCCTGCCGTGCCCGGTCAATCTCGGCTTGGTATCGGTCACCAAGCCACTCGCGCTCCCGCGAGACATCGTGAAAAACACCGGCGACGGCCGCCCACGAGCGCACGCGGTCGTCCTTGACCACTGCGCTCGCCATGTACCCCGCACCCGCGCAGATCCCCAGCGCGCCGATGCGCCGCGGATTGGTTTCGGTGCGGTGCGCGAGATAGCCGAACGCCGCGCGGATGTCCGCGACCTTGTGCCGAGGATATTCGTACTGCCGTGGCTCGCCGCTGCTGCCGCCGAAGTAGCGGTGGTCGAAGGACAGCGTCATGTACCCGCGGTGGGCCATCGCCTTGCCCCAGTTGTCGGTGACCTGGTCTTTGACCCCTGCGATCGGCCCGGCGACTGCCAGGGCCGGAAGGGGCCGGGCCGAGTCCGGGATCCGCAACGTGCCGACGACAGTGGCGCCGTCGACGTCGAAGGTCACTTCCTTGATCTCGAATTCCTTGTGCACCGGAAACCCCTGGCCTGGCCTGCGCTAGGGCTACGGTACACCAAGCGACGCAGCGGGGCAGCATGGCCGCCCGTACAGCGGTTTCCGGCAGATCGTCTTGCGTAACTTACTGCGCTAGGCCGCAGAATCCGACGTGCTGGACACTTGGCGGTGCCTCGCCCTCCTCGGCGTACGGCAGGCAGGTGTGCCCCGTCGCGGTGCATGCGGCATCGGGGTCTGCTTCGGTAATGTCGCAGAACTCCGAGCAACAGCTCGCGCTGGCCTTGTCGCACCCCGG
>JAESSZ010000712.1 GCA_016763875.1 Nannocystaceae bacterium | reverse complement strand
GACGGACGGGACGATCGTCAGTCGGTCAGGCCAACGCACTGGATCGCGAAGAACAACTTGCCTTTGTGCGACTCATGCGTGAACTCGTCCGATCCGGCGCGGATCATCAACACACCGCCGCTATCGATGCCGTACTTGGTCGCTAGCAGCTGTTTTTTGCCATCACGGCCGGACAACTTCAGTTGCAGTTGCAGACGCTTGTCGGCGCCCCCCAGCAGCGTGAGCGACAACTTGTGCCCGCTCTTGAACGATCCTGTGCTCATCTTGGCCAACTTGAGGTTCATGGCCTTGAGTTCGACGGCGTAGAACGACTTGTAGGCGGCAAACTCGTCGTCTCTGAGTTTCTCGGCCAGGAACGACACGCCTTCGTCGATACCGCCCTCCTCCTTGGAGGCCAGGACCGCGTAGACATGACAGTCAGCCTTGGCGACCTTGACCACCTTCGTCTGTGGTGCAGGCGGAGCTGCGACCGCATTCGTGCCGACCAAACTAACGGCCAGGGCCGCCGTCGGCGCGAGCAATGAGGCGACAAAGCCGAGCCGTTTGGAAACGGCCTTGAGTGTGTACCTTCCGTTACTCATAGCGAACGCTCACTACCTTGTTCTTCGGCGTCGTCCTCGACGTAAAGAACGGTCACCGTGCCGCTGGAGATGCGCACGTCGTTACCTGCACCCTCGATCTCATGGAACTTAACTCGGCTGTTTTCCGGGAGTGGCGCCAGCGGCTGACCAACTCTGACCACGTCCACTGGGTGGCGCAGGGCGAGTCTGGTGGGATCGGGCATAGGGTTGGCGGCGGGGTCTTGAGTCGGTGCGGGCTGAGCCACGCCGTCGTCCGCCGATACCTCAGACGGCAGCTCGGGGGCTTTATTCGCCCTGTGGTCCGTCCCGCGATCCGCGATCGTGTCGTCAACAGTCTCGCCAGGAGCACCTTCAGACCCGATGTTCACCGCGAGTAACGTGACCGCCGCAGCAGCACCAGCGGCCGCCAGCGGCCATTTGACCGGTGCAAACGCGGCCATCAAACGGCCCCACAGCCCAGCGGGTGCGTTGGCCGAGTCCTGCAGACGTTCACCTTGCTCGATCGCACGGTCAATCTGGTCCCAGATCTGCTCGAAACGGGCCTCCGGAACCTCGGCCGCCGCGGATTTCAGGGACGCCTGAGTCAGCTCCTGCATGATCCCAAGTTGCTCGAGTTCGGCGGCGAGTTCGGGATCGCCCTCGATCGCCTCGCGAACCCCCTTGGCCTCCGCGTCTGACGCTTCGCCGTCGAAATAGGCGGCTAGCGCGTCGTCAGAAATACCGGTCTTACCGATGGATTCACGCGTCATGATGCTGCTTCCTGGGTCAATGAGTCGGCACTCGCGTCGACTGGGTCCTGCGGTTGGTACTCGAGACGCTCCTTGAGCAGCGTCTGCATGTTGCGTCGCGCGTGAAAAAGACGGCTCATGATGGTTCCTTTTGAGCAGGTCATCGCCTTGGCCATCTCAGCGTAGGAAAGACCCTGCAACTCCCGCATGACGATGACAGCGCGATGCTTGTCCGACAGGTGGTGAAGACTCTCCCGAACCGCTTTGAGGATCTCCTGGTTGCGGACTGCTTCCGCGGGATCGCCGAGTTGCGCGATTGGAGCCAGGTGGGTGGAAGACTCTTGGTCGCCGCTGTGCCGTAGTTTGTCGTCGAACTCGACGTCCTTCTTGCGTCCCGACCGGCGAATGTGGTCGATGCATAGGTTCGCCACGATCCGGTACAGCCACGTGTAGAAGCTGGACTGCCCTTCGAAGTTCGGCAGGTAGCGATGGACCTTGATGAAGGCCTCTTGGACGACGTCGAGAGCATCTTCTTGGCTGCGGAGAAATCCGTAGGCGACTGCATAGGTTTTGCGCTCATAGCGCTTGTAGAGCGCCTGAAATGCTCGCCGATCGCCGCCTTGGGCGGCAGCGACCAACTCTCGGTCGTCGGCATCGGGTGAAGCCACGTGTTCCTTGGTCCTTGGACGGCCTGTTTGGCCGGCTATTCAGCGAATGGAAAGTGGGCTCGCGCCGCCGGACTGGCTGGGCAACCCCGTGAAATCGATGGTGTCGATGACGACAACATCGCGCCGCGGTTATACCTTCCTGATGCACCTGGCACCACGGCATCATTCGGAGTCGGACCGCACGGTGCGCCAGATCCGTCCCGATCGAAACCCTGACGCGACTCGGGACGTTGCGAGCCAGGCGGGCTAACCTCGCGCGGCCACGGCACGGCAACGGGTGAACGTCGCCAGATCCGAGACGGGAATGAAGCAACCTAACAGCGCACAGCGTGGAGAGCGCATCAACGCGTTTCTCGCGTCAGCGTGCCGCTACGCCTCACGGCGCACGGTCATGGCCGCGACTGTGGAGATCATGCCGGCGTCGTGATCCTGAGTTGGGCCGCCGCATTGCTTGCGGCGGTGTGGCTGCGCGGCGATCTCGTGCGGCCCGGTCTCATCTGGGCAACGCTGGGGTTTGCATGCCTTCGGTTGCTGTTCGCGCTGCGCCACATGCGGCACACGCTCCGGGCCAACCTGGAGACAGCCAAGCGGGTGGCCACGACGACAGGCCCACTACGACGGGTGCTGCCGTCCGATCCCGTTGATGCGCGCTCGAGCCGCACTGATCGCTTGTTACGGCACGAACTGCTCGCCGCGACGGAACTGACGCTGGCCCTTAATGCGGCGAATCGTGACGCGGCGAATCGTGACGCGGCGAATCGTGATGCGGCGAATGGTGACGCTGGCAACGAGCGCGTGCGCTGGGCGGCGCTGGGCTCCGAATTACTCGCACAGCGCTACGTCCAGGACGTCGAGCAGCGACTCTCGGCCACCGACGTAGACGCGCGATGGGCGCTCCCCCGCACAAACCTGCGTCACAGGGTCATCGCGCTGGCGCTCGTAACGCTCGGTGGCTTGGTGTCGGTGCTCGCCTCGGCAACGTTGGCTAACGGTTTGGGGCTGTGGATTGCGGGCGTGGACGCGACGCCTCCGGTGCCCCCGGAACCGGTGTGGTCGACGATGAGTTTGCAACTCGACTACCCGGCCTACACCGGCCGACCGCGCCGCGTTGTGCCCAACCCGAGCGGGGCTTTGCGTGTGCCTGCGGGCACGGAAGTCACGGTCCGCCTCACCGCACGGCGGCCAGCCGCTGCCGGGCGCTTGCTGGTCAACTACGACGCGGCAGAGCTATCGGACGCGCCGCCGCCCGAGTTGTATTCGCTGACCCCGGTTGAGCCCGACCCCGCATCTGCTGACAACGATGGCGATGCCGCGGCGTCACAAGCGGTTCCGGGCACAG
This sequence comes from Nannocystaceae bacterium, assembly GCA_016763875.1. GTDB lineage: Bacteria > Myxococcota_A > Polyangia > Nannocystales > Nannocystaceae > JAESSZ01. The sequence continues at coordinate 5,650 of JAESSZ010000712.1, read as the reverse complement.
CCGCGGCGCCAGTGGGCAAACACCGCCCTGGCATGCGGTGGCAGGGCACCTTCGTGGCCCGCGGCTCCGGTACCTGGACGCTCGTGCTCCTCGACAGCGACGACGACGAGCCCGGTGATTCATCGCGCCGCTCCCCCCCTCTGCCGCTCTCGCAAGAATCAGATCGACCCCCGGAGGTCGAGCTGCGACCTCTGCCTCGCGAGCGCCGTGAGGTGCGTGAGCGCGAGTCGGTCGAGATCGAGTTCGTGGCGCGAGACGACTTCGGCCTCGCGCGGGCGCAACTGGTCTACCAACTGCCAGACGGCAGCGCGCACCGTCTCCCGATTGACGCGCCAGGGCGCCCAAGACGAAGTTGGCGTCGCAGTTATCAGTGGGACATCTCCCAGATCCCAATCAGCGAGCGCAGCGAGGTGCTGTACTGGATCGAAGTCCGCGACAACGATCCAGGACTTGGCCTCACGCCGCTGCCCGACCCGCCTGGTAAACGCACACGTTCGGCAACCATGCGACTGCTCGTGCGCGACGACGAGTCCGAGCACGCTGCCAACATCGTCAAACTCCGCGACATCCGCGACTTCGCGGTCGATCTACTTGCGCTGCGCATGTTGACGCGCGCATATCAGAGCGAGCCAGACGCGCTCGCGGCCGGCCGTACCTATCCTCCGCTGGCGGTACGCGCCGCAATGGCTCGCGACCTTCTGGCCCGGTCCGGGCAGTTGCTGGCGCTGCTATCCGACGCCATCGATGCGCTGTCGATGGACAGCCTTGCCCAGGAGCGCGACGCCGCGACCCTCACCAAGGTCCACCAACGCCTGGCCGCGGGCCACCGTGCCGAACTCGAACTTCACACCGCCATGCCCCCGCGCTCAGAGACTGAGCGACCAGACGACGCAGAGGCCGCACTGAGCGAGTTGGGGCCCCACAACCTCGAGGGGGTAACCCAGCTGCAGGACGAGGTCATCCGTCTGGACGATCTGGTCCACGGCCAGATCATCGAACGACTCGAAGCCCTCGTGGCGCGGCTGGAGGCGACACAACGCAAGCTCGTCGAGTTGCTCCAGCAACTCAAGGCTGGTGATCAATCGGTGCGTTCGCAGATCGAACAACTCGAGCAGCGACGGCGCGAAGACCTGCGGCGCATCGCCGAGGCGCGCGCGATGTTGTCGCAAGAAGTCGACGCGGAGTTCATGAACCTCGACGCGTTCGAAACCCTCAAGGCGATGGCACGAGAAAAGGAAATCTCGCAGATGCTGCAGCGCGGGGAGATCGATCAAGCGCTGCAACAGGCGCAGGAACAACTCGGCGAGATCCAGGGTTTGCGGGACCAGGTGCAGCAGAAACTCGGAGAGGCGGGACCGGGCCCGGAACTCTCCGAAGAAGAGCAAAAACGCATGCGGCTGCTCCGCGAGTTGTCACGTTTGCAGGACGACGAGGGCACGCTCCAGGGCCGTACCAAAGGGCTGCACGAGCGTTGGCGCGAGGCAGTGTCGGCCGAATCGTCCAGCAGCGAGGACCGGGAGGCGGCCTCCGAGCTGAAAGCATCACTGCAAGAGGCTCTCGAAGACGTCAACGACGCGCGGCTGGGACGCGATGGCCGTCGGGGTTTGCAAGACGCAGTAGACGAGCTTGAGCGCCTCGGCGATCTGGCGAGCGATGAGCAAGCCCCTGCACTCGATCTCGCCGAGTCTGTGCAGCGCGTGGCACGAGCGCTTAAGCGCGCCACCGACGGCTCAGAGGCATCGGAGACCGAGGGCAAGGCATTGCGGCGCGCGCAAAAACGGGCTGACCGACTGCAGCGTCGCCTCAATCGCGCGCTGCCCTCGCCGGCCGACGCGTTGCCAGCTGCCGACCAAGAGCAACTCGCGGAACTTGAGGCGCAGCAGCGCGGGCTGGACAAACGCGTGCAGTCATTACTCGACGACCCGCTGTCGGATCTTCTGCCTCAGGAAGGCCGCCAGGCGCTACGAAAAACGCGACGCAACATGGGCTCAGCCGCCGAAAAACTCGATGCCCTCCGCCCCGGTGGCGCCGTCCCAGGCGAGCAGCGGGCGTGGAATACTCTGCAGCAAGCAATCGAATCGCTGCGGCAAGGCAGCCCTCCGCCGCCAAGCGCGTCTTCCGGTGACGCCTCCACCGAGACCGAGCGCGACTTGACGCTGCGCGACGAGTTAATGGACGCCATGCGCGAGCAACCGCCCGAGGGCTACGCCAAACCCGTTGAGCGCTACTACGAGGAGCTACTGCGATGACCCTGCGAACCCGCATCGTTCACGTTGCCCTGCTGAGCCTGCTTTGCCTGAGCACGACGGTTCGCTCGGCGCGGGCCGACGATCCCGATCCGCACTTCGAAAACGTGCAATCCGCGTTGGCGGCGTGGGACTTGGACACCGCCAAGCGTGAGGCGACCGCGGTAGCCGAGAGCCCACAACGCGATGTCGCCAACGGCGTCATCGCTGTGTACGAAGGACGCTACGCAGAAGCGGAATCGTTGCTGGCCGGGGCACTCGCTGGCGGTGCCCTACCGCGCGGAGGCCCCACCGACGAGGCGCGGCACTACCTGACGCTCGCGCGCGGATCCACAAAAGCGTTGGCGGACGCCATCACCCTCACGTCGGACGACGGGACCGTCGTGGCGGTCTTCGCTAGCGAGAAAGACACACTCATCGCCCCGTACCTGTTCGACGCGATGACCACCGCGCGCAAAGCCTTGGGCGACGACCTCGGCGTTTGGCCAAGCCACGCGGTGCGCTTCGAGTTCTTGGACGACCCCCTCAAGCTCGCGATGGTCACGCTGCTGTCGGCGGACAATATTCGTACGACGGGGACCGTGGGCGTGACCAAGTACCGTCGGATCATGATGGTCTCGCCGCGCATCATGCTGTTCGGCTACGGCTGGCTCGACACCGCTGTCCACGAGTACGTGCACTACTTGGTCACGTTGAGAACCAAGAACAACGCACCGGTGTGGCTGCAAGAAGGCCTCGCCAAGCTCCTAGAAACGCGATGGCGTCGCGAGCAACCTGAGTCGCTGTCCGGCCCAATGGCTTATCGCCTGCACAAGGCTATTGTGGAGGATGAGTTGGTGACGCTTGAGGCGATGTACCCCTCGGTCGCCATGCTTCCCAGTCAAGAACTCGCGGCGCTGGCCTACGCCGAGGTGCAGACCATGCTTGAGCTCCTTCGTGAGCGTCGTGGTGCACCTGGACTGGCGCTGTTGCTCGACCGGGTCGCCGCAGGTGACGACGCCAAAGACGCACTCGCGACCGCGTGGGGCGACGACTTCGCCGCATTCATGCACGAGTGGAAACGCGTGACCCGCAAACGCACCGCGCGGGGCGAAGACGGGCCATTGGCCAAACGCGAGTTCAAAGAGGACGACGGCCCTCCGCCCGAAGCGCTCGGTGACATCTTCTCTCACCTTGGGGGCGGTAAGGCGCGGCAGCACGCCCGGCTCGGCACGCTACTTCAGCAGCGTGACCATGACGCCGCGGCGAGCATGCAGTACGAAAAAGCACGAGCCGCGGACGCCCGCGCACGCAAGGACCCACTGCTATCTCGCCGCCTTGGACATCTCTACAGCACGCTGGGGGCATTCGATCGCGCCGCGCCTCTGCTCGACATCGCCGCCGCCGCCGAGCCGGACGACGCCAACCTCGCCGCCGCGCAAGGGCGGGCCAAACTTCGCACGGGCGACCACGACGGTGCACGGGAGGCATTGGGCCGAGCGCTCCGGGTCAACCCGTTCATTCCGTCACTGCATTGTGACCTCGCCCAACTGGCGCCGGACGAGGCGAGCCGCCTGCGCGAGACGGCCCATTGCAAACCCGGCCACTGACGTTGCTAGGCGACCGCTGCGACGTCGGGCGCAAACCCAGGCCCGGCGGTTGGGCGCACGCTGCGTTTGCGTTCATGGGCCTTGTGCGCTCGTGCAAACGCTCGGTCGACCTGGCGAAGTAGACGGCGAAGACTCTTGCACACGGGTGCGGCCTGCCGCACAAGCACGCCGACCTGGAAACCGGTCGCCACCGGTCCCACGCGGTCCAACACCAGACGCATGCCGCCGACGATCGCTTGGATCTCCCGGCCAGGGACCTCGCCGGGCTGCGCTTCGACGTCGTGGAAGACGTGGGCCAGACGCTGCAACGAGCGACCCGCGAGATCTTGGTCAATCCCGCTGGTACACCGGCCGGTGATCACTTCGGCGTGACGCAGGAGGAACGCGCCCAGCACGTCTTGAGTCTGCGACAGGCGCGACAACTTCTCGATGACCTCGGGATACGCCATAGACACCGCATCTTCGAGTTCCGACGACGGCTCGCCAGGCATACCGCGCACCAGCAGACCCTCCCAGCGCCCGACGATGGTCCGGGCACTGTGCGTGGAGCCGGGCAGCCATGTCGCCTCGGCATCGGGCCAGGCCAACATCGCGTGCACCGCCTCGGCTCCGGTCAGAGACCCGGTGCTCGCGTGTACGGGTTGCCCACCCGCGACATGCACCGAACCGCGACGTTCCGGTCGAGACCCGGTCGCCTCGCAACTGAGGTGCAACACGCCATCCGCGCCGTTTTGGCAGTGCAACGTCAGAAGCAATGCGGTCGGCACCCCCGCGCAGGTCCCGGAGAAACCTGCGTCAGCCGAAGGCGCACGCAACAGCGCCGCGAGTTGCGGCAACCCGTACGGTTTGACGAGGATCCCGGCGGCGCCGAGGTGACACGACCGCGCAACCGCGGGCTCGTCCGCGTGTTCGGTGGTCGCCACAACCACCAAGCCTGGAAACTGGCGCTCCACTTCGCCGACGAACGATGTTGCATCGTCGTCCGAAAGCGAGAGATCGACGACCGCGGCATCGAAACTGTCCTGGCTCAGCAAGCGGGTTGCCGTCGCCAGATCGTTGGCCTCCACGACGATGATCGACCGCGCCTCGCCGGGCGACTGGTTCGCCGCGTCCTCCGTGATACGCGCGGTAACCGCGGAGTCGGGATCGAGGAGGAGAATGCGTGCGCAGTGGGACATAGTGGGAGCCTTCCGGGGCGAGGGGGGTGACTCGCCGACACTCAATGGCATCGACCTGCGCTGAGGTAAGGTTGAGGGGCACCAGCGGCCCAATTCGGATCGCGTAGGGACATCATGGTGCGCGGGCTGGGCCGCACGCCCCGCAACGGGACACTGCACCATGTGTCAATTCGTTGACCCCGTCCCGCAGCCGTCCAATAACAGGGGGGAGGTCTTCTGATGGAACCGCAACTCAAGGGACGTTCGATTCTCATCGTCGACGATCATGAGCCCCACCGCACGCTGCTGATCAACTACCTCGGCGGCCTTGGGTGCCGCTGCGTGGGGGCCAGCGGCGGTGAAGAAGGCCTCGCCCGCATGCGGGAAGAGAACTTCGAACTCGTGCTGCTCGATCTCGCGATGGACGACCTCGACGGGATGGAGGTGCTCAAACGCGCGCAGAGCGAGAGCCTCGCGCAGCACTACATCATGATGTCGGCGCAGGGGACGATCTCCAACGCAGTTGAAGCGATCCGCCTCGGCGCGCACGACTTCCTGGTCAAACCGTTCGAGCTCGCGCAATTGCTCGAACTCGTCACACGCGTCCTCCGAGCGACAACCCCGGGAAAGGGGCCCTCCCCCGACTCACGGCTGGTGT
>JAESSZ010000711.1 GCA_016763875.1 Nannocystaceae bacterium | reverse complement strand
TCTCGGCGCCATCCACCCCCCCCGCGCCGCCAACGCCCACACGCACGCCGAGCCCCTCACGTGCCCGCGGAGGCTACGAGTTCCAACCTGCAGCCGGACCGGTCGTCCTCAACCGAGCGTTCCGTTCGGTTTGGTTACGCATGCGCAACGCGGTCAAGACAGCAACCGCAGGCGCGCGCGAGCAGGTGGCCGAAGCTCTGGACCAGGCGCTGCTCGCCGCCGCTGCCGTGAGCGAGGTGGGGGACACCGCACGGCTCAAGGCGCGGATGCTCGAGGAGATGTGGCCGACGGCCCGCTGCCAAATCTGCTGGCCGGCGACCCCGACGAGGTCCTCATCGCGGGCACGAGCCGTGTTCGCATCAGTCGCGGGGGGCATGTTTCCGAGGGGGCCAGCCCGTTCACCTGCGAGGCAGCGATCTCATGTTGGGTGGACCGCGTGTGTAGCGCGCCGGGTGGCGACGCCAAGTTCCCGCTCAAGGGCGCTTTTGGCGCGTACTCCGTGCGCGCGGTTGGAGGCGCGTCGGGCATGGTCGTGTCACTGCGGCGAGCGTCCTCCCAAGGCCCCGCGACGCTCGAATCGCTCGTGCGCGGCGGCGTGCTGTCCCATGGCATAGCGACGCTACTGAGCGCATGCGTGGTCTCCCGGCTCAATGTTCTGGTCTGTGCCGGGCCAGGATCCAACGCAGAAGCGTTGCTCGCTGCGTTGATGGCATGCGCGCCACCCACCGAACTTCAGGTCGTACTGGGCAACGCGCAACTCGATGCCGGTCTGTTCCAAGGCACCGTCGTGCTGCTTCGCCGGGACGACTTTGGCCGCGACGCGATCGGCTCCGCGCTGTCGCTGGGCCCGGACCGTATCGGCGTTGACGAGTTGCGCTGGGACGAAGCGGCTGCGATCACCGGGGTCGTCTCGCGATCGATGAGTTACATCCTTGGTGTTCGCGCCAACACGGCACCGCTCGGTGTTGGCTTGCTGGAGTCGATGCTCACCAAGAGCGCGCCCCCCCAGGTGGCGCGACAACTCCTCATGGGCTCGGTGGACGTGGTGCTCACCGCTCAGTTGTTCGCAGACGCGGTCACGCGCGTGACAGCCCTGAGCGAGCCGACGCTTGATGACGCCGGGGTGCTGTCCGCCCAAGACATCTTTGCTCTCGTACCAGGCACCCGGACCTGGAAGTATTCTGGAGTCACGCCGCGCTGCTTCGAAGACATCACGCGGCGTGGTTTCCCCCTGGACTCCTCCGTCTTCACTTAGGCGCCGTGGTGAACGCACTGTCATTTCAACTCGCCAGGCTCCTCGCTTGCGTCGCCGTGCTGAGTTGCGCAGGCTGCAAAAAAGAGCCCTCCTGTAAACCCGACAGCGTTGAGTGGGGCGTGCGTCTCGCCTTTGGTGCTTCGCCCTCGATCAACCTCTCGGAAAACGGAGAACCGCTGCCGACATCGATGCGCGTGTTCCAGGTGCGGGGCGAGACAGCCATCGACGACCTCGACTTCGACGCGTTGTGGGCGGCCGAGAAAGCCTCGGACCTCGGCGATGCATTCCTGGCGGTCGAGCAGCTGACGATCTACCCCGACCAACCGGGGACTCGCTCGCTGCCCATCGAGACCGACGCCACGCATATCTTGGCGGCGGGGCTGTTCCGCGAGTCCGTGGGCAATACTTGGTACACGCTGTACGAGATCCCGCTGCGGCATCCCGACGTGGTCTGCGCCAAGGCGCCTACGACCAAGATCTACCCAGACCCCTGTTTTTACGTCTACCTCGATCGCGCGAGCCTCTCCGGTGGGCCCACCCCGCCCGCGGGTTTCGTCCCGGACGAGAACGTCGAGTGCGCGCCGCTGGGCGCCGTCGCCCCCCCGCCCGAAGAAGAGGGGCGTCGCGGTCGGCGGAAACGCCGCAAGAAGCCGGATCTCGACGACCCGCTGGGTACCAAAGATCTCGAGAAAGACATCCCCAAGACCCCGGACACCCCCTCGCTCCCCAGCCAACCCAAGGCCCCGAGCGGGCCGAAGGTCCCCGACAAGCCGGAGGCCCCTTCGCTCCCGAAGGGATAAACTGCGCCCATGCGTGGGGTACGCATTACGGTCAACAATCGAGCGACGGGGGAATCCGTCGTGCACGAGTTCCAGACCTCTCCAGTTCGGATCGGGCGTAACCCGCTCAACGATCTGCCGCTGCGGTATCCCTTTGTATCGGGCTGGCACGCGGTCATTCGATTCGACGACCACGGCGCACGGTTCTTCGATCTCGGCTCGACCAACGGCACGCTCAAGGACGGGCGCCGCGTGGTCGTGGGTGAGGAAGTCGTGATCGACGGGCCGGCCGTCGTGCAGCTCGGCGATCTCGACCTCACAATGACTCGCACGGGCGCGGGCGCCCCGGCTGCAGCTGCGCCGCCGCAGATGGGCGCCCCTATCGTTCCTGGCGCGACAGGGGCGGTCCACGCTGGGGTTATCGATACCGACGATCCTGTTGCCCTGGCGCCGGGAACCGCAGATCCGACGTCGACAATGCAGGTTCCCATGGGGCGCATCCACGAAGCGATGGGCTCCCTCCGACCGTTTCATGATCGTATGCGCGACGCTCGGTTGGCGTTCGAGCATCACCTGCGAGAGTGCGTCGGTCAGCTGCCTGCGCACGTTCGAGCTACCGCTGAGCAATTCATGCGGCGCGAGTTCGAAGGCACTGGGGGAAGCGGTCCCGCGCAACCGGCGGGGGGCCCGACCGGTGGCGGCGGGGCGTTTACCGCATTGGCTGAGCAGCTGCTGCCCGGTCTCGCGCCTCCAGCGTCTGAGCAAGAGGTGCAACGGTTCGTGGCAAGCATCCGCGACGTGCTTGAGGCCTGCGCCAAGGGCCTGGTGGAACTGCAAAAGGGGCAGGAACAGTTCGGCCACGAAATGGGCGTCAAAGCGATCAAGGAGTTCACGCCCCTCAACGTCGCCGCATCGGCGGCCGAAGCGTTGGAATACCTCCTCGACTTTCGCCACGGCACCCCGCATCGCACGCAAGAGTTGGTCGGCGTGTTTGCAGACGTCATGATCCACCAAGTGGCACTCCTCAACGGTGTCGCCGAAGGTGCCCGCGCGCTGCTGATGAGCCTGGACCCCGACGAGATCGAACGACGCTCCGCCAGTACGTGGGGGAACTCGGCAAAGAATCGCTGGAAGACCTTTGTCGCGCGCCACGGTGAGCTCGTGGCCGAAGACAAGCTCTGGATGGAGATCATGTTCGGACCCGAATTCGCGCGCGCGTACGCCGAAGTCGGTGGCGAACAAACCCCCGCGGATCCGACCAATGTACCGACGACGTAGCCGACATTCCCACCGCACGATTGCGGGACTCATTTCCGTGGGCCTGATGACGTCCGTCGCGTGCAAACCCAAGCGCTCGCGCGTCGACCCACTTTGCAACTTTGATGTTGTGAGCGCACAGGAAAGCAAGGCCAAGTCGTTGTCGCCAATGACCTGGCTGACGCTCATCTCCCCCGGGGTGGATCAGGCCTCACTGAGCC
>JAESSZ010000710.1 GCA_016763875.1 Nannocystaceae bacterium | reverse complement strand
GTCAAGCTTGCGGGCGGCGCCAAGGGCGACAGGCTCTCGATCAAGGTCCCCAAAGGGTTTACCGCAGACTTTGGTGCGGCAGCGACGATGTTCGTCAAGAAGGGCTCGCTTCACGTCACCACGCTTGTGCAAGGCGGGGTCGCGGTCGTGGCTATCGGATCTGGCGGGCGCGACTTGGTGGCCAAAGTGGCGACCGGGCTCGTCAAGCCTCCGCGCACCAGCTTGGCGCAAGATGTTGGTCTGAAGTCGATTCGAGCCGCCATGGGCGGCTGCCAGTTGTGTGTTTCAGGCGGTGCCAATGAGTACCTTCGGTTCAGGCTCTTGCTGACCCGGGATGGTGCCGAGAACAAGGCTGCGTCGATGGCTGCAGCGACCTGGCTCCGTGCTCTCAGCAAAATCTCCGACTTGGGAGCCATGGGCGCGGGCGTCAAAGTCGAGAAGAACTCGGCATCGTTCGGCGCGGTGCTTCCCCAGTCATTGCTGTATGCCGACCGCAAGAAGATCGAGCAGCTCCTGTCGATGAGCAAGTTCGTCGCGGACCCCGAAGCAAGCATCGAGAAGGCTCGCTAGAGCGAGTCGTCGCTGCCGTCATGACACCGGCCGCGGCAGTCGTGCTCGCCGCGGGGGCGTCGAGGCGCATGGGTCGAGCCAAGGCGTTGTTGCCCTGGCGTGGTCGACCGTTTGTCGCGCACGCGGTGGCCCTGGCCTCTGCGGCGCACTGCGATCCGATAGTGGTCGTGACCGACGCCATCCCACTGCCCGCCGCGGCGCTTGCGGGCGCGAGGACCGTGCACAACCACGAGTGGGCGCGCGGCCAGATGTCGAGTGTCCAGGTCGGCGCCGCGTCGGTCCCCGCCGGATCCGCGATGCTGCTGCTGACCGTCGATCGCCCCCATATCCGCGCCGACACGGTCGAGGCGTTGATGCGAGCTTGGCGGGATGAACCGGAGTGTGTCTGGCAGCCCGAGTTTGCCGGGCGACGCGGTCATCCGTTGGTGTTTCCTTGTGGCGTTGTGGCTCGCATTGTCGCCGCACCGCCCGGGGCGACCCTGCGGGATGTTCTGGAGGAGACCGAAGTCGCGACTCTCCGTCGCCGGTTGCCGTGCGAGGACGCCGCGGTACTGGACAACATCGACCGCCCGGAGGATCTCGCTCGCCTGCCCGGCGTGTTATTGAGCGACCCGAAATGAGCGCGCTGGATCTGTCTTCGATCGCTGGTCTACACCCTACGTTCGACGCCGAGCGACAGCTACTGGTCTTGTCACTCGACCACGGAAAAGCCAACGAGGTCGGCACGGAGCAGCTAGGCGCGCTCGATTTGCTGTGTGACTTGCTCGAGGCCGACAACCGTGTGCGCTGTCTGTGCACGACGAGTCGTCGCGTCAGCAAACGCGGGACGCCGATTTTCATCGCGGGCGCCAACGTCACCGAGCGCGGCGACTGGGACGACACCCGGATCAAGGCACACGTTATTCGGCAGCGCGCGCTCATGCGTAGGGTTCGACGCTTGCCTGTGTTTTCGATCGTTGTCGCCACCGGCGTGACGCTGGGCTGGGGCGCCGAATATCTGCTCACCGCGGACTACGTCCTTGCGACCACGGTGGCTTCGTTTGCGTTGCCCGAGACCGGACTTGGGATCTTGCCGGGCGCGCGTGGCACCGCCGAGTTGGCACACCGAGTTGGTCCGGCCCAAGCGCTGCGTCTTGGCTGCTTGGGCGAGAGTGTGGACGCAGTCGAGGCGCATCGTATCGGCTTGGTGCAGGAGGTCGTCGCCGATCTCGACGTGGGCCTGTCGCGCGTTCAGGCCATGGCGGAAGCGCTACGGCGTCGTTCGCCGACGGCCGTCGCGGCGTACAAGGACGCGCTGCTCGATGGGTTGGGTCAGCCGGAGGACGTGCGGTTGGCTCGTGAAGCGGCCGCATACGAGTTCACCGTCGATACGGGCGAGGCAGCCATCGGCCGAGGTGCCTTCGCTCAGATTCGCGCGGGCCAATCGCCGGCCTGGGGCCCGCGCCGGCGGACCTAGGCAAGGCGCGCACTCAGCTATTTCGCGCCGTCAGGTGGATCCTGGGACGTCGTCAGCTCATGCTGGCAAGGGTGGGACGGGACTGCGAAGAGGCAAACGAAGGCTGCTCTCGTGTACAGGGATGGACTTCGTAACAGTGGAAAGCGGCCGCCGAACGTCGATCCGCCGCCGTTTGTTGCGGATTGGTCTTGATCACGACGGCGCCGAGCCTTCTCGCCTGCTAATATTGATGAAAATAACGCAATTAAAAGTACCAAAAAAGATTGCTATATCGCGCGCTAAAACGCGAAATCCCGGTTGTCGCGTCGGGTTTTCGTGGATACAGTCCGCCAAAATCGCGCACGGAACCTGTTGATTTTACGAAGTAAGCCCACATGACGTCTCCTGATGCCACCGAAGCGGCGAAGGACAACGTCGAGCCCGACCCGGGCCCGGCGATGCCTGAGAGGATCGCACGTCGGTATGCCGTGCACGGGCTACTGGGGCAGGGCGGTTTTGGTGCGGTCTACGAAGCCTACGATGAGGTCGAGGAACGCAAAGTCGCCGTCAAGCTGATTCGCTGGGACGCGGCAACTGACACGCGTTTTACTCGGAGTCAGGACAGCTCTCGAGGTGCCGAATCGCGCTCGGGCCCGCGTCGTTATGCGACACGAAGTTTCGGTCCACCGAGCACGCACGGCGGCGATTTAGCGCAGGCGTTCAAGGACGAGTTTCGTCTGCTGACGCAACTGCATCATCCGAACCTCGCTGCGGTCCACGATTTCGGTCGTTGTGCGGACAGCGACAGTCTCTACTTCACACAAGAGTTGGTCGACGGCGTTGAGCTGACCGCCTTCTTCAAAGGCGCGACGCGCGAGATCATTGTCGAAGTCGTTGTGCAACTCGCCCGGGCCCTAGACTACATCCACGCGTTGGGCCTGGTCCACGGTGACATCAAGCCGTCCAACGTCTTGGTGGTCAAGGCGAGTGGGGACGGCCCGCCTCAGGCAAAACTGATCGACTTTGGCTTGGCTCGCATGCTCCGCGGGACCGAGGCCACCGCCGAGACGGGACCGGACGGCGAAGGAATCATGGTCTTGGGCACCCCGGGCTTCTCTGCACCGGAGAAGGTCAAGGGGCGTCCTCCCGATGCTCGCTCAGACATCTACTCGCTCGCGGCCACGATCTACAGCGCGATCCGTGGCGGTCAACGTGCGTTCCCGGGCAAGACCTTTCGCGATGCACTCAAGGTGCAACGCGACTGGCGGCCGGAACTGGCGGGTGCCCTGTTGGCGCAGGCGGGGCCGGTTGTCGCCGAACTCGTCGGGCGGATGCTGGAACACGATCCAAACAAAAGACCGCAGAGCGCCCGGAGCATTGTGCTCGAGCTGCTGCGGCGCGAGGCGTCCAACTTTCGCGATCGGCAGCAAAACGACGAAGATCGCCGCGAGTTTGCGCGGGTGCTCGTGGAGCATCTGCCGTTTGTCGATCGTGCGCACTACCTCGAACTGCTGCTCGACAAGGCTGCCGATGTCATCTCGGTGGACAAGAAACGGACGCAAGCGCATCGCGCCGCCGACGAAGGCGAGGTGGCCGGAGGCGAAGAAGAGGAGGAGGCGACTACGATCGCTCCCTCGGCGTCTGCATCGCTGAGTTCTTCGGCTGTTCGTGCTCGCGGTGGTCTGATTCGTACCGTGGTCGTGCAGGCCCCCGAAGGCATGGGAAAGGCCCGGCTTTTGTCGGAGCTGCGGCGCGAGATTCAGCTCGGCGATGGCTTGTTCGTGCACGGGAGCTGCTGGAGCAGCGACCAGACTGCGCTCGGTCCATTTCAGACCGTTGTGGTTCAACTGGCCGCGGCGCTCGGCGAGCGTTCGCCGATCATTCGTCGGTTTCCCGCTCTGATAGCCCTCGCCCGCGATCACAAGACTGGTCAGGACCAAGCCGCCGAGCAGCTTAGCGAGTTCCTGCTCGCGTGCGCCGATGTGCAGCCGTACGTCTTGCACCTATCCAACTTGTCCCGCGCCCAGGAGCCAGTTCGGGTGGCGGTTGATCAGCTCTGCCGCGCGATCGACCACAGCGAGTCACCGCTGCTCCTGACCCTCACCACGGAGCCGCATAGTAAGGTCAGCACCGTCCTGCAGACGCTGTCGCGTGATCAAGTCGCGGAAGTCTGGAGCCTGCGTCCGTTTACTCCGAACGAGATGTTCGCGGTGCTCCAGGGCGTACTGGGCGACGCGGTCGCGCTCCGAGAGCTGGCGACCATGCTGGACAAGCTCACGGGCGGTCACCCGCTGAGCTTTCGCGAGACCCTCCGCGTCTTCATCGAAGAGGGCATCCTCGTGCGGGAGGCGGACACGTGGGTGCTGCGTGGCGCATCCGCGGCGGCGCAAGAACCTCACAAGACGCTCGCGCAGCGTTCGGAGTCTCGGCTCGATGGCCTTGGTGCATCCGGCTGGGAAATAGCGAGCATCCTCTTCTTGGTCGAGGCGCCGATCGAGGAGACCCAACTGACCGACCTTTCGGATCTGCGGCGCGGGCGATTCAAGCGCACGCTGGATCGGCTCGAAGGAGAAGGCCTCGTCGCTCGTAACCTCGACTCCGGTTCAAGCGTGGTCTCGCTGGCGCACGAGTCCGTGCGTTCGGCGATCGCAAGTCGTTACGCCGACTCTCTGGATGAGACGCGCCTCGACTTGGCCGCGCGCATCGAAGAACTCGAGACGGACGACGTCAAGTTCGCGTATCTGCGGGCCCGTTTGCTCGACGATGCCGCGATGGCGATGGAATCGGTAGATGCGCTTGAAGACGCCGTCGACAGACTCATCGCGGCAGGGCAACCGCAGTTGGCGGCCCAAGTACTGGAGCGGCTCATTGGGCGGCTGAGACGCCACGGCCGTGCTGCGAGTCTCCGGCGTCTGCTCGACGCCCAGCTCAAACTGCTCAACCAGGCCGCGGGGGCGCTTGAAGACCCGCGTCGCGAGGCGGCCCACTACCAAGCGGGCATTCTCGTGGCCGAGTTACTGGGCGACTATCGCGCTCAGGCACTTTTCTGGCTCGGCTTGGTCGACCGCTACACGGCGGCCGGTTTGCTCGATACAGAACTCGCGCTTGAGCGGCTGGAGCAGGCGTCGGAGGCGGCGCAACGAGCCAAAGATCAGGTCCTCGAACTTCGGATTGCCAATCGGCGTGCCGAGGTCCTTCTCGGGGTGGGGGAGATCGAAAAGGCAAGCCGCTGGAGTCGCAAGGCGATGGCGATTGTTGACCTGCCCAGCGCGCAGCCGGTCGACAAGATCCACATCATGGGCGTGCGCCTGCGTTGTCTGTCGCTTTCAGGTCAGTTGGGCGAAGCCCGCCGCCTGCACGAACTCGCCAAGCCCATTGCGGCGCAGGTACGTGTCGCGCAGCGCCAGAGCTATCTGTCGGGTATCGCGTATCTGGCGGTGCTCGGCGGGGAGCCAGCTCGTGCGATTCCCGAGATGGAGCAGGCGATCGAAGAACTCCATCACGCCAACTTGCCGCGGCTGCTGCTTACGCCACTGCACAACGTCGGCGACATGCGACTGCGCAACGACGATATCGACGGCGCCGAAGATGCGTTCCGGGAGTGCATTCGAATCGCGTCGGTCTACGGCTTCGACTATCACGTGCACCTCAACCGCGGGTTTCTGGGCTACGTGCTCGCGCGACGGGGCGACGTCGAAGAAGGCACCGCGCTCCTCGGCGCCGCTAAACAAGGGATGACCGCGATTCAGGGGGAGCACCTCGCGGTTCAGCAGATTCGTTTGCTCGACGCCGAGGTCGCCCACATGTTCGGGCAGAGCGCGCGGGCGAAGCGGGAACTCGAGGAAATGCTCGCGGATTTCCACGCCGCGAACGAGCTGAGCCTCGCGCACTGGGCCCAAGAGGCACTCGCTCGGATTGAGCGAGATCTCGGTACTAGCTTCATCGAGGCCCCCGATGGCG
>JAESSZ010000709.1 GCA_016763875.1 Nannocystaceae bacterium | reverse complement strand
CGCGCAGTGGCACACCCACATCCGCCCCGTAGGCTCGCCGGTCGCTTGGCAAATGACCGCCGCACTGGTGCTCGGCAACGGCGCCGCCATGACCGTCTCGGTCGGGATCGCCGCACCGGATCTGTCGCGTCTTGCCCGGCGCCGCAAAGGCGGAAGACCGTGAGCACCAACTTCGCCAACGCGCCCGCTTCCCCGCGACTCCCGCTCGCCACCGCGGTGCTGACGGCGATGGCGTGGGTCAGCGGCTGCGCCACGCCCGAGTGCGCCACCCCGAAGTACGACGAGCCGGAATGCCGCGTCATCGCGGAGAACGAACATGCTCGCCTCCAAACGAGCACTGGCGTCGAAGTGCGTTTCTTGCCCGCAGGTGCGCGCAACTTGGACCCTTGGGATGCCACGGGACTGGTGACCGCGGGCCCCAACGGCACCGTGAACGCCCGAGTCGCAGGACTTGGCAGCTTCACGCTGGCGCTCCACCGTCGCCCCGACGGCCCCGATACGCTCACGCTCCGCCTGAGCAATGTCGACGCCAACGCCGTGGTCACCGTGGGCCCCAATGCCGCCGCGACACAACTCGATCCACCGCCGCCCGGACAAACGTGGCGCACGATTGAAGTCCCGCTGTCCGACGAGCCCACTTTCGTGGAAGGCATCCTGCCGTGTCCCAGCACCTACCGGCTCGCGGTCGTCTCGGACATCCAAACGAACCCCGATCAGTTTCGCCGCATCGTGCAGGCTCTGGGCGAGGAGTGGCGAAGCGAGGCCGCCGCGTCTGAGCCCTTGGTCGGACTGGTGATCCCGGGCGATATCACCGACGCCTCGCGAGACGAAGAGTTTGCTCAGATCCACGAGATCTTGGCGGGGCTTCCGTTCCCCACCGCCGTGACCCCCGGCAACCACGACATCTACCGTCCCGACCGCCCGTATTTCACCCGCAACTTCGGGCCGGGCAACCATGAGTTCACGGTGTGTCAAACCCACGTGGCGATGCTCGACTCGGGCAACGGCTCGCTCGCCGCCTCGGTGCGCGCGCGCTTGCCTGAGCTTCTCGATGCTGGCGAGGCTCAGTTCTCACTGGTCGGCGTGCACCATCCTCCCTATGCGGGTTGGACCGGCTCGGGCTGGTCACGCGAAGACCAGGCCGCACACCTGCTCACCAAGGACGCAATCGCAGGCGTGGACCTGGTACTCGCCGGGCACAGTCACTCACTCGTTGAGTTCCCCGATGTACCGGTCGGCGATACGACGATTCGCGAGATCATCGCGGGGACCGCGGGCGCCAACCAGGGCCTGGGCACGCCGCGCTACGGGTACGTCCGACTTACGTTCTCCGATAGGATCGACGCGTGTTTCGTCGAGGTCGTGCCGCCTGGGTACGACGGGACGACCGATGACCCGCCGCGTATGGGGTACTGCCCGTAGTGCGGTGGCTGTTTGGCGCGGACATCTCGACGTCCGAAGGTTCCGTCTACGGCAAAGCGCGATCGGAACTCAGGCAGCACAGTGATCCAGCAGGTCGCGAACGCGCTGCAACCACTGCCGTAGCGACCTTGCATCGTTGGGAAGCCTCTTGAGCGACGTCCTCTCCGGCCATGAGACGTAGCTCGGCGCCGATTCCGACCCACGAGCCAACGAGCCAATGTCGTTGGGGCCCTCGCCTGCGACCCAGTCGCCGATGAGCCGAAGCTCGGCATTGTCCTTGAGAAGCCGGTCGTTGTGGACTCCATCGTTTGCGCTCCCATCGAGCCGAGCCATTCCCCGACACAGCGTCTGAATCCCGCGCAGGATCGTGCTCTTCCCAGAATCGTTGGGGCCGATGAACGCGTGTAACCGGCCGAGCCCTTCGAGCCGTAGCTCCTTGATGCAGCCGTAGTTGTGCAGGTGCAGCCCGGTGATGCTGGCGCTCACCGGACCAGTGTTCGAAGCACCCGGGTCGAGACTCGACCTCAGCCGATGCGACACACTTGGGATCTTCGGGGGCGATGACCGCTTCATCCCGTTGACTCGTCCGGCCCTGAACAACGCCGAAACGGTGTGCAGGCGCACGTACACCCACTGAAACAAACCTGCGCGTCCGAGTGACTACGGTGGTCTCGGGAATGCGACGATGCCTCCGATGGTCCAGGCCCCGTTCTGCGAATGAGCGACGACGACAACGCCAGTGATAAAGACGTCGACGCGCACACGGCGACGCAAGTAGCGGGGACCGACGATCACTCGGAGCCCGCGGCCGACACCGACCCAGCTGCGCGCGCGAAGACCAGCAATGACGGCATGGCCGCGAAGCCACCCGGCGCAGACGCCGACACCGACCTCGCCGCGCGGCCGTCCCCCCCTAAACCAGACCCCGTACGCTCGCCTTCGCAGATGGAGTTGCACGCCGATGTGCGCGACGCCTTGTTCGGCGATTGTGGTCGATTGGCCAGCGGCAGTCGTGACGAGTACGAGCCCGGCACGATGCTCGTCGGTCGGTATCGCATCGTCTCCCTGCTCGGGCGGGGTGGTATGGGGGTTGTCTATCGCGCGCACGACCTCGTGCTGGGCGAGGACGTTGCGATCAAGCTGCTCCCACGGCGACTGGCTGCGAAGCCGGAGCTGATTCGGCGCTTCGTCAACGAGGTTCGGATCGCCCGTCAGATCACCCATGCGAGCGTCTGCCGCGTGCACGACATCGGCGAGGCGGACGGGCGGCAGTTCCTGTCGATGGAGTTCATCGACGGCGAAGACCTCGCCTCCCTGCTGCGGCGCATTGGCCGACTGCCTCTGGAAAAAGCGATGCAGCTCGCGCAGCAGCTCTGCGCTGGCCTGGCCGCGCTGCACGACAAGGGATTGCTGCATCGCGATCTCAAGCCCGCCAACCTCATGATCGACGGCCGCGGCCGGCTCAAGATCGCAGACTTCGGCCTCGCAGTACTTGCCGATGATGTGACGGAGCTTGAGATCCGCGACGGGACCCCGGCGTACCAGGCCCCCGAACAGGCGGAGGGGGCCGAGGTCACGGTGCGATCGGAGGTCTTCGCACTCGGCCTCGTACTGCATGAGCTGGTCACCGGCGCGCATCCGTTTCAGAGCCGGGTGCACGGGGCCAGCACGACGACAGACATGACGCCGCTGGACGCACCTTCTCGGATCAGCGGGCTCCCGCGCGAGATCGAGGACGTCATCAACGCGTGCCTTGAGCGCAACCCCGAGGACCGTCCAACATCCGTGCTCGAGGTGGCGGCGGCGCTGCCGGGCGGGGATCCGGTTGCGGCTGCGATTGCCGCTGGGCTTGCGCCGTCGGTCAATGCGGTGGCCAACATTGGCGCGCACGGCGGGATCAAGCCGTGGATCGCGTGGGTGTGTGCGGCATGGATCGCCGTGGCCACCCTGGCGCTGGCATCGGTCGCGCCCATCATCACTGCGCTGGGCCAGACTGAGCCGAAGCTGTCTCCGCCAGTGCTACTCCACCAAACCCAGGCCCTTCTCGCGGAGGCTGGCATCGAGGGCCCGGTCGGCGACTGGTGGCAGGACCTCGAGTACGAGAAACAGTATTTTCGTGAAGGGGCGGTCGGGGCAGACGACTGGGAAACGCGTCGCCTTGAGAGCGACGGACCTGCGCCAATCCTGTTCCGATACCGGCAGCACCCCGGGCTCCTCCTTCCCTCCTCTGCAGGCGTGTCGATCAACGACCCGGCAGTGAAGGCACCCGGTGAACTCCGAGCGACCCTCGACGGTCGCGGCCTGCTGCGCGAGCTGTGGATTGTTCCCCCCGCGGCTACCGTCGAACCGGCCGGTGACTACGACTGGAGGGTGCTGCTGCGGGCGACTGGCCTCGACCCCGAGACGGCCAAACCTGCCGAACCAAACCGCACGCCCCCGTTCCACAGCGACACAGTCCAGGCGTGGACTGGCGAAGTCGCGGCCACGGGGACACAGATCCGAGTTGAGGTTGCGTCGCTCGGCGGGCGTCCCGTCTCCCTGTTGGCGGTCCGGCCCTGGACGCCAGACCCAACGACGAGTGAGATGCTCAATGAGCAGTCGGAGTCGCGCTGGGGCACTTCGGCGCTGATCGTGGTCGTCTTTGCGGTCGTGTTCACTTTGGCCCGGCGTAGTGTCTTGCGTCGCGAGGCAGATCTCGCTGGGGCGGCACGGGTTACGGCGTCGGTGGTCATCGTGCTCTTCGTGTCGGGGATCTTGTCGTCGCACCACGCCGGTCCAATGGCGGAGCTCATGCTGTGGTTCGACTTAGGCACCAAGGCGTGCGGCGCTGGTGTGATCTTCGCGCTCTGCTACGTGATCGTCGAGCCCCAGGGCCGGCGCTACTTGCCCGGTGCGATGGTCTCGTGGACGCGGCTAGTGACCGGACGATGGCGCGACCGGCTCGTTGCTCGCGACGTTCTATTTGGGGCTGCGTTTGGCGTGGGGTTCATGCTCTGGGCGCGGTTGAACCTGTGGATGATCAGCGGCGGCCCACGACCGTCGTACCGCAGTCTCTCGGTCCTACTCAGCTCCCGTCACGCGATCGGAGGTCTGGCGCAAGTGTGCTCATCCGCGGTGTTCGGCGTGCTGCAGCTATTCGTCCTGTTCTTGCTCATCCGCATGGTCTTCCGTGGTCCCAAGCGCGCGTGGGTCGCATTCGTCGTCTTGTGGGCCACCACGTCGATCTTTTGGACCGAACCCCACATCCCAACACTCGTCGCCTCAGTGGTCGGCGGGCTGATCAGCTCAGCGACGCTCGTTGTCGTCGTCACCCGTTTTGGACTGCTCACAACCGTCGTATTGCAGCTGGTGCTCAACCTGCTCTCGACCTATCCCGTGACAATCAACGCGGGCGCCTGGTACGGGTCGACGGGCGTGATGGGCTTCCTGGGAGTCGGGGCCTTGGTCCTCTTTGGGCTCCGTGCGGCCCGGCCCGCACTCGCGACGACCGCGGCGAGCTCTTCGGCCACAAACTAGAGCGCGACCGTAGACCCGACGGCACGGTTACCAGCCATTGAGCGGCTGAGTTGTAAGGCTGTCCGGTACCCCCCCCCGGTCGAACAACGAGTTCGGCCGTGGTCGCCTGGGCTATCGACCGAGCTAGCAACCAACAGCCATCGACAACGTGATCGTCGGCTTACTAACGATCGCATCGTCGTCGACGATGACTTCGGACTCCGCCGTATCGGAGAAACACGTGACCGTCTCGGTGCCGTCCGCGGCCGCGGCCACCAGCTCGACGGTATAGCGGCCCGCGAACTCGATCTCGACGAGCAGCTCGGACTCGGTTTCCGAAGAGGGACACGCGATGGTGGGCCCCTCGAAAACACGCGGCGGCGAAGGCAGCGTGCAGGGGGCAGGCGGCAACTTGACGCACGCGACCTGGGTTGCCCGCAGTCCAATTGTTCCGTCCGCGCCGCACACGGTGGTTGCGTCGACTGAGCGCCGAAGGGTTGGCGCGGCGTTAGGCGTCACAACTTCACCCGTGCTGCTGGAGTCGGACGTGTCGGAGCCGCCGGAATCCGCCGCGACGTCGGTCGATCCATCGCCGTCGTCACCACCACACGCGCTCACGCCTAGCGTCATCGCGACTGCAACGCCACGACCCCAACCTCGCCCCCGGACTCCAACAAACGTCATGGGCGGGACGATACCCTGGCCGCCACGACATTCGGCCACCCGTCCGGCGTCGAAACGTCGTCGACATCCGGTGGGCAGCGCGTGTTCACCATGACCCGTGCCCCCCACCGCGACAAGCGTCAGGGCGAAGCTGACCCAACAGGGGCCATTGCGCGCTTCTGCAACCAGACCGATGCGATCGGGGGCCTCACGGCGGCGGCAGCGCTGATGTCCGTCTTGGTTATCCGCTTGGTTATCCGCCTGAGTATCCGGCCTGGGTATCCAGCCTGGTTATCCGCGCAGCTCGCCGCGGGCCCGCATCTTGTCCGTCGTATCCCCCTGCAAACGTTCCCCCACCTTTGCGCCAGCGAGCGCAAATCCGTAGGCGAGTCCGGTCGCAATAGCGACGCCCAACGGGCTGAAATCCTGCGCGGTGACGGCGTAGTGCACCGAGTTGAGCACGACCGCCAGCGTCGCCGCGATCGCAGGCTCCTTGATCGTATCGCCCGGACTTGCGTATGCGACCGCAGCACCGCCGCAAAAGAACGAGCCGAAGGCCACGAGCAACACGAACAACAACGCACCCGCGGTGGCCCCCACGCTCGCCATCAAGGGCAGCAGCACAGGTTCGACGAGGGTGGTTCGCAGGACCCAGTTGAGCGCGCCAATGATCGACGCGCCGATGATGATCCACTTCACGGACAATGGGGGCGCAATAGACATGGGTTGGGGGCCGCTGTGGGCGTCCTCGCACCGTAACAGGGCGACCAGACCACGTCACCGCACACGGCTGGAGGTTCGCCCCTGGGCGAGCACAGCGTTCTGCCCGTATGATCGCGGCGCGACATGTCGCGCGCGCGCGAACAACTTCGGAACCGGATGACCGGCCTGACGCTTCTGTTCGTCTTGGCGGCGACGTTCGCGGCGCTGTACGTCTTTCAGCACGCGGGCACCGTGCTGGAGTCGCAAACCACGATCCGATCCGACTTCAGCACGATAGCCGGGCTCCGGGATGGCAGTCCGGTGCAGTTGGCCGGTGTCGAGATCGGCAAGGTCTCCTCGGTCGACTTCGTCAAGGTCCAGTACACATGCGAGCCGCGCACCGAAGATATCGGGCGCGATCGCGAGGGCCGCACAGACGACTGCGACGAACGGCTTTTTTGCAGTCAGGTCGGACTGTGCGCCGACCTTGAGCGGATGGCGTCGCTGGGCGACCACACGCGATGCATCGAGTCGGCCGACTGCCGCGAAGACGAGGTCTGCATCACCTCAGACTTCACCCAGCGCGAACGCCACGTAGTGTGGGCCGGGCCCGAGGGCGTGTGCGTGCAGTACAACACGCGACACCTTCGAGTCCGGGTCGAAATGGACGTTCCCAACGAGATGATGGAACTCATCCGTCGCGACAGCCGCACCTTGATTGCGTCCAACTCCGTCCTGGGCGATCAGCTCATCAACATCAGCCCAGGGTTTGGCGAGCCGTTGGACATCGGATTCCAGGTTCAGAGCCGCCGTTCGCTGTACGAAGACATCAACAACTGGCGCCAGCGGCTACACCGCGTCACCGAGAACGTCGAGGTCGCCATGTCCGCTATAGCCGACATCTTCGCGGAACTGCGTGACCCTCGATGGCTTGGTGCCGTCCGCGGCGTAGCCCAGAACCTGGAGAAGATTTCCGGGTCGATCATGCGCCGCGAGGGTCTGATCGGCGCGTTGATCGGTGGCCCGACGCTCAAGCGAGACGTCGCGCTCATGCTCCGTGGCATTCGCAACGCGACGGCCGGCATCGCAGACATCGTGACGACTCTCAACCGGCTGCTCAACACCGTCAGCCGCAACGTCGACCCCGTGCTGGCCGAGACCAAAGCGCTCAGCCGCGGCATGAGAGCTCTGCTCGCCGACATCAAAGACCCCGACAACCGCAGCCTCGTGGCCGTCCTGATGGTCAACCGCAGCGCCGAACTCACCGCAGACCTCGAGGTCATGATCGCGGAGACCGAGGGCATCGTGCACGCCCTTGAGGGCATCAGCGGCTCGATTGACCGGGCGGAGGGCACCGTCGGCAAACTGCTAGACGACCCAAAAGTCGGCTCGGACCTCGCGCGACTTCTGGACCGACTCGAGGACCACGGCGGCACCGCGGCGCTGCTCCGCTGGTGGT
>JAESSZ010000708.1 GCA_016763875.1 Nannocystaceae bacterium | reverse complement strand
GACAGCCTCGATGCTCCAGCGCGGGTGGGGGGTCGCCGTCGGCGCGCGAGCCGGCTCAGCGGGATCTCCGCCGACGACATGCCCACCGATCTTGCGGCCGAAGCCCCGCGTTTACGTCGGCGTCTAGCGGGCGCAGTTGACCGTCTCCCCACCGAGCAGCGCGAAGTTTTCCTCATGCGGCAACTCGCGGGGCTGTCGTTCCGCGAAATTGGGGTCGCGGTGGGCGCCCCCGAGAACACCGTGAAAAGCCGCATGCGCTATGCCCTGGAAAAGTTGCGCCAGGAGCTTGCCGATCTTCGCCCAGCGCGCGAAGACCAAGCAGTGAGCCGGCAGCGCGAGGAGGGAATGGCCCATGGCTGAGCCCGCACGCTTCACTCCCGAGGAGCTCGACCGCATCGAAGACGCGCTCGAGGATCTCGAGGGGGTTCACGCGATCGAAGATCCGTCGCCGCAAGTCCGCGACGTATTGGCGTCGTACCTTGGCGTCATGGTCGCGGCCCGCGAGGCACTCCCGCAGCAAGAGGTGCCGCAAGGAGCGCTCGCCGCAGTGTTCGCCGAGGCGCGCGGTGCCGCGACCGCTTCGACGCAAGTCGCAGACACCGCTTCGCCCAAAACTCGCCCTGGGTTTTTCGAGCGCCTTAGAAAGTCGTTCTTGGTGCCGTCGTTGGCGCTCGCCGGATCAGCCGCGCTTGTGCTGTGGATCTCGCGTCCGCAGGACGACAACGCAATGGACCAGCCGATGAGTGCGGCCACTGCTGCCAAGAGCGAAGAGGTGCTGCCCGCCAGCACGCGCCCAATGAGCGTCGAGGTCGACGGAGAGATCGTCGAGCAATCAGCCGAAGAAGAGCAGTCCAAACTCGGCGTAATTGCTAAGCCGGAGGCAGAGCCTACGGCGGCCCCAGCACCTGAGCCGGTGCTAGACGCCGCGGACGTGCCGACCGCTTCCCCGTCCGCCAAACAAGAGCAGGCCATCGCGGAGTCGCGGGCCGACCGCGCGGCCGCCAAACCCACAGGTGGCGAGCAACCTTCCCGGGACGCAAACGACTCCAAGCCCGCGTGGGGCGTCGTCGAGCGAGCCGATCGTGCGCGGCAGACCGGGGACTGCGCCGCAGCGCACTCGGACTACCTCATCGCAACCGAAGACGACAGTGCCGCGGTTCGGGCTCGTGCCTACGCGGGTCTTGGGTTGTGCAACATGCAACAGGGTGACGATGCGGGGGCTGAGGATGCGTTCGAGCGTGCCCGCGGGATCGACCCCGGCGTCGAGGGATTCATCAACGCCGAGCGTGATCCCGAGGAGTACAACGCGCCCGTCAAGGCGGGTCGCAAACGTAAATCGGCAAAGCCAGTGGCAAAGCCAAAGAGCAAGCCGAAGGCCAGCTCGAAGTCTTCTCAGCAGAAAAAGTCCGCGCCGGTTTCCGTGGACGAAGTCAGCAACCCGTTCTCGCCCTAACGTTGGTTGATCTTGCTCGGTCAAATGCTCGGGCGGCTCGTTGCGCGGACGCTCGTCGTACGGCGCTTGGCGGCGCCCCAACTCTTGCGCGCTTCAGGGGGCAGGGTTCCGTATCGGGCTTTGTACGCCGCGAGGAAACGGTTGGTTGCGGCGTTTCCGTAGCCGCCCCCTGTAACGGGGCCAAACTCGTTCTCGTACCGCTTTGCGATAATGGCGAACTCGCGATCACGTTCGTCCTTGGCGAGAATCGACGCCGCGGCCACCGAGACGTGAGCAGCCTCGCCGTTGTTCACCGCGCGGAGCCGCGGATACTGCCGCGTGAGTGGTGAAAACATGCGCGCGCCATCGCAGATTATGGTCTCTGTGCGTTGGGCCTCCAGCGCATCGAGGAGCTCCAGCACGACACGTCGCTCCAGCGCGTTGAGCAGGCCTCGGAACGTGTAGCTGTCGATCTGCTCCACGTGAACGACCCGAACGAGCGATCGCACGGCTGTCGCACGGATTGCGGTCGCCAGCTGCGCTCGCGCGGCCTGTCCGGCCTGACCACTGCCGAACGTCTTGCTGTCGGCAACCCCGAGCTGCTTGAGCTTGCGCGTCGCGGCGCGATCAACCGCCACGACCGCGATCGTCATGGGCCCCAAGATTGGCCCCCGCCCGGCTTCGTCGACACCAAAGAGCAGACTCACTCGACACTCTCCAGCGCGCCCCGCAGTGCGTCGACAGCGGTCACGACAGTCGACCGTAGTCGCAACGCCTCGGCTTGCGGAGCACTGCTGCTCGCTCGCGCCTGGCGTGCTCGAGCCTTGGCTACGTCGCGGGCGAGCAAGCGCGCATGCGCAGCCCACGATTGCGCGGTCGGGGCCAACGCGTCTCGGAATCCGCTCCGCAGCGCGGCCTCTCCGTCGCCGATTTTCGTGCCGTGTTCAGCCAACACTGTCTCGACGAAGCCCGCTCGCAGCAGGCCTTCGATGTAGCCTTGAACCCAGGGCGCAAACGTTCGGTCGAGGACTTCAGCCGCAGTCGGGTCGACTCTGGTGGTGTCTCGCAGGCTTCGACGTAGCGCGTCCATGAGTCCGTCGCGCACACAGGTCTCAAGGTACTGCCGATCTTGCGGATCCAGCTGTTCCTTGCGCCTTCCTTTTGAGGGCTGAAGTCCCAGGCTCAGCATTTCACGCGTCAGAAGGTCGTCGACGTCGAGAACTTCTCGCGCGAGCGTTGCGCCGAACTCTGCGAGCACCTTATGCGGGTCAACCTTGCCCCCCTTGGCATCGTTGAGAGCCTGCGCCGCGCGCGACTCGAGCTCCTCGACCGCTGTCTGCGTTGCCGCTCGGGCGGCGTCGAGTGCCTCACCGAAACGGCGCACTGTGAGGCTGCGTTTCAACTCGCGCGCTCTACCTAAGAAGTGCGACTCGAGTGCCGCTTCGACGGCGGCAAACGGGTCTTCCCCGTTGGCCTCGTTGGTCCGAAACTCCAGAGCATCGCGGGCGCAAAGCGGCACCACGTCGATGAGCACCTCGCCGAGTTGTTCGCGTAGATACTCCACCAACTCGGTGCGCTCAGCGGCATCGAGTGTGTCGACCTTGTTGAGGATACCGAGCACCTGGCGCCCGCCGGCCCGCAGACTCGACAGCATGCCGACTTCCGTCGCTGCACCACTGCGCGTCGCGGAAAACAGCCACACAACGGCATCGGCCTCGTCTAGGAATTCACGCGCGACCTCTTCGTGAAACGCGTCCAGTGCGTTGAGCCCAGGCGTATCAACGACGCGCGCGTCGCCCATACGGCTTCCTGTGCGCTCGATTTCAACGTGGCGGATTGTCGCGGCGTCGCCGGGGTCCAGACCATGGAGAAACGTCTGAACGTCCTTTGAGTCGAGCGTCGAGATACGTCCGTCGCGATAATGGACCCGCGCGCATCCCATCGACCCCCGCCTGAAGACATTGATCGTACTGGTGGTTGGCAGCACGCCCATAGGGGCGACCGACTCCGCGAGCAATGCGTTCACGAACGTGGATTTGCCCGCCGAGAACTCCCCCATGATCGCAATGGTCAGTGGTCTCGCGAGACGTTCACGCGCCGCGACAACTTGGTGCATGGCCGTCTGGACATCGGCGAGCGAGACGCCCAGGACACGGTTGGGTACCGCGGCCAGCAGCGTGGTCGCGGAAGCCAGGAGATCCTCGAGACGAGCGGCTGTACCGTGGCTCGACAGCTCGGCAAGCAGTCGACGCGCACGGCGTTGCCCAGGAAACTCGATAAGAGAGTCGACGAGCAGATCCTGCGCGAGGTCCGTGTCCCCCCGGTGAATACACAACTCCGCCGACGCCAGCGCTCGCTGACTGGCGAGCACGGCGTCGCGACGATCGGGATCTCGGACGGGGCTCAGGGGATCGGGTCCGGCAATCCCGCCAACGCCAGGCTCCGCACGAAATCGAGGTGGCGAGGCGGCGACGAAGTCCTCGTCCATGCCGACATCGTTGCTCGCGATGCGGTGCCGCGCTCTCAGGAGTCTGAGCTCTTCAGGTGCGGCGATGTCTTCGCGAGCTAGCGCCTTTTCCACGACCTCCAAGATGGCGGCGTCGAAGTTCTCCAGGCGCAGGGCGACATGCGCGACCTCTTGGAGATAGCGGTTCCGAGTCCCGGGCGGCGCCGCCTCGGCTGACACGAGCAGGGCGTCCAACACGTCCTTGTGCATCGCGGGCTCGAGTTCCAGCGAGCCGTCGGCGCCAGTTTTCTCAGCGATCGACGCCAGTGCCCAAAGGCGCCGGGTGCCCGGGTCCTGTGGCGCCGACTGCAGCAGACGCATCGCGAGCTCGCCCAGGGTGTCGGGCTCCTCCGGGGGGAGTCCCACCGTGAGTCCAACGTACAGACGCGTGTAGTCCAGGGTTGGATCGCCTTCGAGTTTCTCGAGCATCGCGTGAGCCCCGATACGATCTCCCTTTGCGGCGAGAACTCGCGCCATTGCATCGCGCGCCATGCGGTCGTTCTGGTCAGTGCTCAAGGCGTCCAGAAGCCAAAGTTCGGCGTCAGCGAGTTCATCGGCAGCGAGCAGCAACTCGACACCTTCACGGATCAGACGCGTGCGCAGGTGCGGTCCGAGATTTTCGGGCAGGCGGGCTCGGGCTTTTTGCAACTCCCGCAGCGCCCGGTCTTCTTCGCCTCGCGCGAGCTGGGTGAGCCCGGCCAGAAGCACAACAAAGAAACTGACCTCGGGCACATCGTCTTTGGCGATGCTTCCGGTGCCACGCGAGGCTCGACGAAGATGGTCGAGTGCCGCCTCGGGCTCCCCGGAAAACAGAGCATGTGCGCCGCGTAGGAGATCGACGGGCTCTCGTCCCAAAGGTCCATCCGCAAGGAAAGAGATTGCGTCTCCGAGTTCCTTCAGCGGTCGGCCGCCCAAGACAAAGTCATGAAGCAGCGCCAGGCCCAGCGCGAGTCGAGCGTGTGGCTGCTCGGGGTG
>JAESSZ010000707.1 GCA_016763875.1 Nannocystaceae bacterium | reverse complement strand
CCGGTCGGGACAGCAAGCAGCGGTCCGGTGGTCATCACCGGTCGCTGGACGGCGGGTGCAGCCGTCTCTTGCGGGGCGACCGCGGCGACAACCTCAAGTTTGACCGAACCCACCCAGACCTCGACACCCTGGGCGAGCTGTATCGGTTGCTCAAGCCGACGGTTGTTGACGAACGTTCCGTTCGTCGACCCGCGATCGTGCAGCGTGATGACTCCGGCGTTGAGATCGAACTGGCAGTGGCGTCCGGAGATGCCCGGTCCGCTGACCGAGACCGTATTGTCGGCGTGACGCCCAACCGTGGCCACGGTCCCGTCGAACGGAACGGTCCGCGAGTCCCCATCGGGTTCTGTGACGCGAATACAGAACATACCGGTCGTCGGTCGCAGTGTACTCGGCTGACGTCTCTGTGCGCCGCGAACCGTCGATTCGTGACTCAGGCTGCCGGGGGGCTACATCTTGGCGGTGAAGGTCTCGATCTGGAGCGGTTCGGCGCTGGCATTGAACCTCGCCTTGTTCTTCACTGCGTTGGCCACGCACTTGGCCAACGCTGTACCGCGGTTGGACCCGGTCGCGTTGGCGCTAATAACGATGACCTTTTTGTTGATCGTCGCGGCGATCGTGATGCGTTGGCCGGGCAGGGCCCCGTGGGAGGCGCCACACGCCTTGGCGGTCTTGCGCGCCTTGGCGAACCCGCGCGAGATGTCCTTGGAGGATCGCGTGGCGGGCACCGCTTTCGGCGTGGTCCGTGGGTTGGTCCGTGGCCGCGGGGGCTTGGGTGTGGTGACCTTGGGTGTGGTGACCTTGGTCGTGTCGCCACCGGACGCGGGCTCCGGTTCGGGCTCGATCACCACTTCTGGTTCGGGCTCTGGCTCCGGTTCAGGCTCGGGTACGACTGGCTCGAGTTTGGGCTCCGCTTTTTCTGGCGGAGGAGCGTCGTCTTTCGGCGTGGCATCCGTCTTGGCCACATGTGCCGTCGCCGTGCCGACCTCGGGCTCGGGATCTCCACCGAGCACCAGCCAGGCCACAAGCCCGCCCGCGCCGATTGCCGCGACTGCGCCGCCAAGGATCATCGCCGCAAACCCTGCCTTGCTGCCGGACTCAGTTTCGTAGGCACCGTCACCCATCGTGGGGTCTGGCGCGTGCGTCGGGGGCCGCGTCTCGGGTCCCGGTGGGTTGGTCGTTGGGGTCAGGCCGGGTGGCGGCGAGTTGGTGATCGGCGCACCGCCTTGGCCATGCGCGACGGCTGGCGCGTCCATCACGAACGTTCCCCCAGCGTCGCCGCCCGTCTGCGCCCCGGAACTGTTGCCCCAACCCATTTGCCCCTGCGGCGTGGCGGGGAGTCCAGCCAATGCGCCGCTGGTGTCGTCGAGCAGCATGGTCCCGCGCGCGCCCTCGGGGGGGGCGCTGGCCGGTTGCGAGGCTTGCGAGCCCTGCGGGATCCACATTGTGTGGCCCGGTCCGTCCTCGGGCTGCATCGCGCCCGCGGGGCCCGGCATCATCGGAGGTCCGTGGTTGAGGTCCGCTCGGAGATTTCCGTCAGGACCGACGGCTTCGAGCGCGGCCTCGAACTCCAACATGGACTGATAGCGGTCTTCGCGTTTCTTCGAGAGCGCCTTGACGACGATCGATTCGACGACCGGCGGGATGTTGGCGTCCGGCACCATGGTGCTCGGCAGCGTCAAAGGCTCGGTCAGGTGCCGCGACAGCACGCGCATGAAGTTGTCACCGTCAAAGGGCACGTGCCCCGTGAGCAGCTCGTACATCACGACCGCGGCTGCGTACACGTCGGTGCGATTGTCCGCCGGTTCGCCGCAAGCCTGCTCTGGCGCCATGTACTTTGCGGTGCCGAACACGGCCCCCGTGCGCGTAAGCCCCTTGTCATTCTCCTGGTCGGTGACCTTGGCGATGCCGAAGTCGAGCAGCTTGATGAAGTCGCGACCGCGCTTCTGGATGACGAACGCGTTCGCCGGCTTTAGGTCACGGTGGATGATCCCTTTGTCGTGCGCCGCCTGCAGGGCGCTGACGATCATCAGCATGAGTTCGCGGACCTTGGGCCACGGCATCCGTCCCTCCCTCTTGAGGCGATCTGCGAGGTCCTCGCCCTGGAGGAACTCCATCGCGAAAAATACGGAACCGCCGGGGACTGGTCCAAAGTCAACGATGTCGACGATGTGATCGTGGTCGATCATGGACGCCGCCCGGGCTTCCTGCAGGAAGCGGTCGACGTGGGTCTGATCTCGGCAGAGCTCGGGGTGGAGGATCTTGAGCGCGACGCGCTTACGCAGGGTTACGTGCAGGGCGGCGTACACACTGCCCATGCCGCCTTCGCCGATGATTTTTTCGACCCGATAGCGGTCGGCGAGGATGGTCCCCACGAGGTCCTGCGGGGTGTTCCAGCCCGCGGTGCCACCCTCGTTTGTGTTCGGGTCGTTCATCTACAAGCCCACATCCGTGCGCGAGCAAGCATACCGCATCACGGGAAGAAGGCAGGCATCCACGACGGGTCCAACGTGCCGCGGTTGAGACCGGTTCAGGTCCCGCAGGCGCCGAACCCCGGGTAGTAGGAGCCTGACTCACACGTCGGAGGAGAAGGTCACGGACGCTCCGGCCAGCACGGCGCCAATCGAGGCATCCACCGTCACGCCGTCGGGCGCAACGTTGCGGACGCGCAAGGTCACGTCCCCCGCACTGATCCTGGGAAGAAATACGCCCGATGCCTCCTCAAGCGCTTGTTCGAGGGCTTGTGCGGACGCGCCCGGCCCGAGGGCTTGGCGGACGGCTACGGCGAGTCGGTGGGCTCGCCCGGCGACGATGCGCGCGGGCAGTGCCATCTCGCCAGCGACCATCGGCGTGGCCGCGAGTCGGATCCGGTCGCTGTCGGCTTCGCTGCCCAGCGCCGTGATCCCCCGCTGAGCGAGGTCGCGTTGCGTACGGTAGGCGATGAACGTCTCGGTTGGGATGGTCTGCGTGTGCCCGTGGGCGTCGACGGTGTGGGCGGCGGGTGCGACAAGAGCGCCGTCTCGCCCGACCAGTGCTGCGGGGACACCGCTGTCTGCGACCGAGGCCGCGGCAATGGCCGCTATTGCCGTGGCGGCCCCGCCAAAAACGGTCCGATCTCCGCCATCGGTCTCGTGGGCGAGCACTGGGGTGCCGACACAGGCGCAGAGCCAACCCGCCGCGGTGTGCTCGCAGAGTTCGGACCAGGCCGCCGGAGGCTCCAGCAAGGTATCGCTGCCTGGGGAAAAACCAATCAGCGCGGGCAGTACCTCGACCACGATGGGGACGCGGGATTCGTCGGCGAGATCCGCCAGTGCGCGCAGTGTCTCGGCATCGCCGATAGGCTCCACGACAAAGACAGCGTCCGGCCGGTGCCATGGGTCTGCCGACAGTGGGCCGGTCAGCGCGGCGAGCAGACCGTCGAGGTCTGTGTCCACCGCATCGACCGCGAGATCGTCAGCGTTGGGGCAGGAGGCCATCACCATGCGCAGCGATCGCCACGCACGTTCGAGCCCGGCCACGGGCGGCGCGGCCAGAATGTCGCGCGCGGTCGCCTCCACGGCTTGTCGTATTGTGTCGGCGGACTCGCGTCCGGTGCTCGTTGCCGTCGCCGTCGGTGCGGGGGCGGACGGGCGCATCGCCGAGATGAAGGAGCCGACGGCGTCTTTGGCCTCGGCCGGTCCGGGCGCCGACGCTGGAGACAGACTGGCCTTGCCGAAGATGGGATCGTCGTCGTCTGTGACGTCGTCGGCCGCGGCGTTTTGATGTACAGCCGTGGGCTTGTCCGCGGGTGGAACGACCGGTTT
>JAESSZ010000706.1 GCA_016763875.1 Nannocystaceae bacterium | reverse complement strand
GGGGCGAGATCTTGCCGCGCGCGTACGTCACCGGAGAGACCATCGCTTCCGTCCTCGAGGTCAGCGGTCCTGCGCTGGCGGCATCGTTGCTGAGCGGCGAGCCGCTGCAGACGCAAGCTGCCGTCGTGACTCGTCTCAACACGTTGTTGGACGGATGCGACGGCGCGCTGGCTACGATGGCTGGGTTCGAGCTCGCGCTGCTGGACCTTGCTGGAAAACGCATGGGTTTTTCGCTGGCGTCGTGTTTGGGCGAGTTCCGTGGACCCGAGCTGCCGGCCGGGGTCGTGATCGGGTTCGAAACCAAGACCGACAAACTCGCCCGCTACTGCGCGATCCTCCGGCTGTCGAAAAAACGTTACGTCAAGGTCAAGGTTGGACTCCCCGACGACGTTGAGCGCTGCCGCTTGGTCGCGAGTGTCTTTGGACCCGATGTGCCGCTTCGGATCGACGCCAACGCGGCGTGGACCGTCGACGAATCGGTCGCTGCGCTCGCGGCGTTGCGTGAGGTCTGCACCCTGCACTCCGTCGAGCAGCCGGTGGCACGCGAGGACATCGAGGGTCTCGCCGAGGTTCGGCGGCGCAGTGGGGTGGCGGTGATGGCGGATGAGTCGGTGTGCTCGCTGAACGACGCCGAGGCTCTGATCGCGGCTGAGGCCGTCGACATCTTCAACATCCGACCCGGCAAGAACGGTGGCGTGTTGGGCAGCCGCCGCCTGTGCGACCGCGCGTTGCGGGCCGGGGTACGCGTCCATTTAGGGACCTTGGTCGGCGAGACGGGCATTTTGTCCCGTGCGGCGGAGGTTCTTGGTCGTTGCCAGCCAGGACTTGATTGCCTGGATGGAAAGGGCCAAAATACGTGGCTTCTGCAGCAGGATGTGCTGAGCTCGCCCAACGGGACCAACGCTTCCTCGCTCGACGCACATGGCCTCGGTATCGAGGTTGATGCGCAACGCGTCTCCACCCTTAGAGCCCAGCCGCCGGTTTCCCTTCGCGCGTGAATCAACTCGCCGAACCTGCTGCTGTCCCACCACCCACCGAAAACTCAGCGACCATGAGCACTTCAGACGAGCTTCTGACCTACATCAAAACGGAACTTGCCGGTGGCAACGCCGAGATCGGCCACGAAACCAGCCTTGCGGGCGTCGTGGACTCGACAGCCGCGATGGAGATCGTGGTCTGGATCGAAGGCAAGTACGGCTTCGACGTCGAGATCGACGACATCGTCCCGGACAACTTCGGTTCGGTCGCCAAGTTGGCGGCGTACATCGAGAAAAACAAGGGTTCGTGAACTAGCGAGGGTGATGTTGTGCTCCTCTTCGACATGATCGCAGCGGGGGCCGAGCGCCACCCGGGCAAGCCTGCCGCCATCTTTGGTGACGGGCAGATCTCGTTTGCCGAACTGCACCAGCGAAGCGACAAGGTCGCGGCGTGGTTGCGGCAGCAGGGCGTCGGGCCGGGGGATCGCGTGGCGATTCTGTGCGGCAACGAGATGCCCGCGCTCGTCTATTTTTGGGGGGTCCTCAAAGCCGGCGCGCAAACCGTGGACATGCCGACGTTGGCCGGCCTGGCCACAATGCAGGGCATCCTGGATGAGGCGGCGCCCAAGGCGATCGTTGCCGACGCGGCCCAGATAGCCAAGCACATCGCGTCCAAGCGCGGCGCATCGGATGAGCCGCGGCTTAGGATTCCCGCGCTGCTGCTGACGACTACGGCTGGCAAGGCCGCGGCCACCGAGGGGGGTCTCACCGCGTACGCGGACGACGAGATCCTCGCGGCCTCGCTACCGGCACCGCCGCCGCCCAACATCACCGCCGACGATGTCGCGATGATTGTCTACACCTCGGGCACCACGGGTCGTCCCAACGGCGTGATGCTCTCGCACGCCAACTTCATCGAGAACCTGGAGGCCAGCAACGCGCTGATGGGGCTGACCCCCGACGACAGCATCCTGATCGTCGTACCGCTGTACTACATCCACGGCCGCATGCAGTTACTGCTGCACGCGATGCTTGGCGGCACCGTCGTGTTCTCCGGTGGATTCCAGTTCCCGGCCAAGGTCCACGCCGAACTCATCGAGTCGCGTGTGACGGGGTTTTCCGGGGTGCCGTATCACTTCAAGCAGTTGCTGCAGCGCAGCAAGCTCGCCCTCAATCCTCCGCCTGCGCTGAAATACGTGCTCATCACGGGGGGCGCGCTGTCGCCGACCGGGCTGCGCGAGCTGTCCGCTGCGCTGCCTGGCGTTGGATTGCACCTGGCGTACGGCCAGACCGAGGCCGCGCCGCGGATCACTTGGATCGGGCCCGACGAGGTGTTTGCGAAGGAAGGTTCAGTCGGGCGTGCCCTGCCCAATGTGACGCTGGAAATCTTGGGTCCCAAGGAGGAACCGGTGCCAGCCGGGCAGGTCGGCGAGGTTGCGGCGGGTGGGCCCAACATCATGAAGGGCTACGTTTCCGGTGACGAGCGCGAGCTGGGTAAGATCGACGAGCAGGGGCGCCTGCGTACGGGCGATCTTGGGCGGCTCGACGCGGACGGCCATCTGTTTCTAATGGGGCGCAGCTCCGAGATGATCAAGAGTGCGGGCGAACGCATCTTCCCTCAGGAGATCGAAAACGTCATCGCTTCACACGCCTCGGTGCGTGAAGTTGCGGTGATCGGTGTGCCCGACGAGACGCTCGGGGAGCGCATCGTCGCCTACGTCGTGTTGGCGTCCGGCACCGAAGTCGACCGCGCCACGTTTCGTGGGCACTGCCTCGAGCAACTGCCGTTTGTGCGGGTGCCCAAAGAGTTCCGGAGCGTGCAGGAGCTGCCCAAGACCGCGTCGGGGAAGGTCAGCCGTGGCAAGTTGCGCCAGATAGCGCGGCAGGATCAATGAGTGACGCCGACAGCAGCTTGCGTGGATTCTTGGCGCGCGTCGCAGAGGAGCGTCCGGCCGATTTGGTCGAAGTCGAGCGGCAGGTTGACCCCCGCTACGAAACAACCGCGATCGTGGCAAAACTCGAGGAGCGACGTCGATCGCCGATCTTGTTGTTCCGCAACGTCAAGGACTGCCAGATTCCGCTCGTGACCAACGTGTGCGGCTCGATGGGGCGACTCGCGCTTGCGTTGCGTTGTCCACTGAAGGAGGTCGCGGCGCGCTATGGGGAGGCGGCGGGGTCCGCTATACCGCCCACGCTGGTGAGTGACGCACCGGTGCATGCGCACGTGCTGCGCGGGCAAGACGTCGATCTGTCGATATTTCCGCGGCTCGTCTACCACGCGGACGATGCGGACGCGCCGTACCTCACGGCCGCTATTGCGGTGGCTCGCGATCCCGACACGGGGGTCATCAACCTTAGCTACCACCGCATGATGGGCGTGGACCGTCGCCGAACCGCGATCTACATGGAGCGGGGACGGCATTTGCATGGCATCTTCGCCAAGTACAGAGCCCGCGGCCAAGACATGCCGATCGCGGTGGTCATTGGCGTGCATCCATTGGTTTCGTTGGGCACGCTGTACGCTGGTTCTGCCGACGTCGATGAGTACGCGATCATTGGCGGCCTGCTGGGTGCCCCGTTGCCCGTTGTGCACACGGTGACGGGGACCAAGCTTCCGGTCCCTGCGGGCGCGGAGTGGGTTTTAGAGGGGAGGGTCTCGGCGACTGAAACGGTGCCGGAGGGCCCATTTGGGGAGTTCACGGGCTACGGCACGGGCAAGACCGACAGTCCCGTGTTCGAGGTTGAAGCGATGACGCATCGTGAGACCCCGATGTTTCAGGACATCATCAGCGGGCACCTGGAGCATCTCGTGCTGTCCATGCCGGCCATCGAGCATCGTACGTTGCGCGATGCGAGGGCGGCGTGTTCGGCGGTGACTCGCGTCTCGCTGCCCGCCCCGCTGACGTCTGTCGTGGCCTTGCGTAAGACCGACGACGCGCAGCCGGGCCAGATCATCGAGGCGCTGCTGTCTGGGGACATCTACGCCAAGCAAGTCATCGTTGTCGACGACGATATCGACCCGAGTGATCTGCGCGAGGTTCTGGCGGCGGCGGCGTTGCAGTGTCAGCCGGGGCGCGACGTCGTGATCCGGCGTGGGATGCAAGGCACGCCGATGGACCCGTCGTGTCCCTCTGATGACGGCGTGACTTCGAAGATCGGGATCGATGCGACGCGCAAGTTGGCCGGTGGTCGCACGGTGACACGCAATCGGATCCCCGCAGAGATCTACGATGCCGTCGATGTCTCCGAGTTCAAGAGACGTCGCGGTTAGCCGCGGCGATCGGTG
>JAESSZ010000073.1 GCA_016763875.1 Nannocystaceae bacterium | reverse complement strand
TTGAGCGTTTCGTCCCATCGTTCGAGTTCGGGCTCGACGACCTCGCGAAGCGTGTGCTCACTGCCGACTCGGTTGCTGCGGTCCTCGGCGGCTGAGAGCACCGCCCTCGTGGCATCATCATCGCCCTCGGAACCAAAAAACTCGGGCCCCGTGTTCCCACGCGGCCCGAGTCATCTCTCGCCCCTTGTTAACTCAACCGGTTGCTCGCTCAGTCGCTGATCGGGTCCACCACCTGCCAGACCGCACCCTGGCCGTTGATATCCCCAGGGCTGCTATCGGCCGCGTAGTAGTACAGAGGCCACCCGCGAAATGTGGCCTGGTAGTCGCCGTCTGCCCGCATGTAGCGGTCGACGTCCGCACCCGCGATGCCGCTCGGGAACACACCATCCACCACGTCAAAGAGCGGCCAGCTTCCCACGCAACCGCCGTTGCACGCACTCACGGGATCGTAGCCGTCTGCGGCGGGAGTGTCGTTGAGGAAGATGTACAGACTCATCCCCGACGCGTCGGCCACGTACGAGCCGAGCGTGCCGTCGTTCAATACGGTCGCGTCGTAGGCCGGATATGCCGCCGTCCACCACACATCGCCGACACCGTCGCCGTTATCGTCGTCCGCCGAGACGTCACCCGCGTAGGTGTACAACGGCCAGCCACGGTAGGTCGTTTGTGTGGTGCCGTCGGTGCGCATGTAGCTGCCGAACGCGTCCGCGTCCATGCCAGGTGCGACCACGGGCGTGTCGATCTCCAGTGGAGCCCAAGTGTTGAGACACCCGCCCACGCAACCGCTGCTTGGGGCATCGCCCGGCACGTCGTTGCTGAAGATGTACAGCGTGTAGCCGTCTGCATCCACCAGCGCGTCACCGGCGACGTTGAGCCCAACGTCCGGGGGTGCCGCGGCCATCAAAAAGGGATCGACCACTTGCCACACATCGCCGTGACCGGTCGTATCTCCGGGGGAGGAGTCCGCGGCGTAGTAGTACAGCGGCCATCCACGGAAGGTTGCCTGATAGTCCCCGTCTGCTCGCATGTAGCGGTCAAAGTCATCCCCGTCCAGCGCAGATGGCAGCGCGGGGTCCTCGAGGTCGAGCAGCGGCCAAGCCCCAACACATCCGCCATTGCATGCACTCACCGGGTCCGCACCGTCAGCGCCGGGCGTATCGTTGAGGAAGCGGTACAGGGTCATGCCCGATTGATCCGCAAGGTACGTCGAGAGCCCCGCGTCGTAGAGCACGGTGGTGTCGTAGAACGGGTAGGCCGCTGACCACCAGCGCTCGCCCACCCCGTCCCCATTGTCCTCGCCCGCCGCGGCGTCACCCGCAAACGTGTAGAGCGGGAAGCCATTCCAAGTGGTTTGCACCGTGCCGTCAGCGCGCTCGAAGCTCGAGAACCCTGCGTCGTCGAGCGGTTCTGCCACGACGGGCGCCTCGACCGACACGGGAGTCCACGTCTTGAGACATCCGTCGTTGCAGCTGCTCGCCTCGCTCCCGGGCACGTCGTTGGTAAAGATGTAGAGGGTGTAGCCCGCCGCGTTGACCAGGGCCGAGCCGTCTTCGTTGAGCTCGATATCGACGGCCTCGCCGCCGGTCGTCGTATCTCCAGTGCCGTCGTCTTCGGTCGAGTCTCCGGTGTCTGTGTCGCTACCGGTGTCTGTGTCGCTACCGGTGTCTGTGTCGCTACCGGCGTCGGTGTCGCCACTGGACTCACCACCCGTGTCGGGATCGGTGACGTCTTCGCCCGCGTCGGCGTCGGCGTCGGCGTCGGCGTCGGCGCCATCGGTGCCCGTGCTGTCGCCGTCAGCCGCACCGCCGTCCGAACCATCATCGTCGCCACAGCCAACCGCGGGCAACAAACACAGTCCGAGTACGGACAAAATATGGACCACTCCAGCCTTGTTCGGCTGGTTCAACAATGTCTTCATGCGATTTTCTCCCCGCGGCACCCCACCCCACCGACCTGGTGGATGTTTGGACGACGTGTACCCTCCGTTCTTACTCTGCGTGACGGGGATGGCAACGCCCTGAGGCAAGCCTTAAGACCGTTTAAGCAGAGCCGACTGCCCAGCTGGCCCAAGACCCCGGGAAGAGCGCTCTAGGGGCCGTTTCAGTAGCTCTCGCAACGCTTGTTATCCCCGGCGCATTTGAAGCGCACGTGGATATGACTGTCGTGGCCCTTGGCGTGGCGCACAAGACCTTTGTTCGTCTTGGCTTTTCCGGGGTACTGGATGAGCTTCGCCATCTCAGCGCGACTGGCCCCGCTGTCCCTGGCGGCCCGATACAACAAGCGCTGCCGCGAGGTGCTCATGAAGATGTACTCGACCTCCCCCGTCTCCGCGAGCGCCTTGATGAGCCCCCAAGTCATCCCCCAATCGATGTCGTTGGCCGACTTGATCTTCTTGCGGCCTGGTTTGCGCGGCATCCGAATGTCGACGTCGCGGCCACTTTGGTGCGAGCGATGGGGCCGAAAGCGACCGCCACGCTTGAGGCTCATGGCACCAATGACGAGCTGGTCCTCGTAGCCACTGGCCGCGCGAAAGTTCGCGAAGGCGGTCAACATCTGCTCGATCGCATGACTCGCACCAAACGCCTTTTCGGCGTCGCGCACGAGGTACATCTCGCTGTCGGGCAGCGGTACACCGCGCTGTAGACTCCCGCGGTTTGGCTTCCCTATCGAGAGCCCGCCAGACTCGACGTCGAAGCTCGGCATTGCGACCTCGCCTGCCTCACCGGCTTTTGCGCTCTTGATCGGCACGGGTGCCGGGTTGGTCCAAACAACCAAGCGCGTGCCCGCCTTGAACGCGCGCGGCACCTTTGCATTCCACGCCCGCAACTGCTTGAGCGGGACGTCGTAGTGCGACGCTATCTTAGACCAAGTATCGCCGCGCTTGACCCGGTATCTCACCTTGACCCGAGGCGGAGGCACGGGTTTGGGCGCGTGAATCGACAGCTTTTGGCCTGCGTAGATCCACGCCTTGGTACCGAGCTTCTTCTTGTTCCACCGAACGATCTGCGAGCGCGTCACGCCGTAGCGCGCCGCGATCCAGTCCAACGTCTCCTTGGCGACGACGCGATGCTTGATCCACTCGCTGTCGGGAGCGAACAGCGCGATGCCGGGCGACGGCGGGCCGGCGAGCGCAAGTTGCGGACCGACCGCACAACCGATCGCGACCGAGACGCAGATCCCAGCGCGACACGCCAAACGCCACGGAAGTCCGCGACGAAAACGCCCAAAGCAACGTATGAACCGGGAAGACAAGGCCTGGGCGTGGTTTACCGCAGACGCTGCCGCCCAGTACGGGTCCCCTTGCGGGTGCAGCGCCTATTTTTCGGAGTCAGAGCCCGGTTCGACGTCGGGCAGAGCCAGAACGTGCAAAACGTCCGGATAAATCCGGTCCGCAAAGTACTGACTGCCGGGCATCGTGAAGTGGATCTTGTCCTCTGCCCGAAGCTTTTGCGGTTTCTTCCGAGAGCGCACGATCGCGGTCGCCAGCGTCGCTCCGTCGTCGTTCGTGGTGTAGGGCACGGTATCCAGGTACGTCGCGTCGGGCGCGAGTGCTTCCACCGCCTCGCGTTGCACCTGGCGGATCAACACGAGTTTCTTCTCGAAACTGCGTAGGCCCATGTGGGGGAGCCCAAGCCACATCACCTTGCGGCCGGGGGCCGAGATCTCCTCCAGGAAGGTATCCATGCGTTCGCGGTAGGCAGCCGGCCACGCCTCATTCTTCCAGTGCACGCGTTTGGACCCGCGCTTCTTCACGAGGTCCTGGCCATCGTTGCCACCCAGGATCACGATCACAAGATCAGGCTCGCGTGCCTTGATCTGGCGCTTGCTCTCCGCGTGCCAGTCGAAAAAGTCCGGCCGGGCGAGTCCAGAGGCGCTCTTGCCCTTGCGATAGCAAACGATATTTGGGTGATCGTCGAGTTTTTTCTCGAGCATCGCGCCAAATCCTGTAGCCGCCAGACTGTCCCCTAGAAGGAGGACTTTGTAGGGCTCGTCGGGGACCGCGTCCTGCGCGTCTGGCTCATCCGCCTCGGTTGGCGCGCCATCCGCGATCGCAGGCTCGGCCGGCAAGGCATCCGTGGGGGCCACAGTGGGGGCCACAGTGTTGGCCAGCGCCCCCTTGTCGTCGCTCGCCGCCACCCCATCGGCCTTCGCCGCGGGTTCGGGATCTGATTTGTGCGCAGCGACCACTGGGGAGGCCTCAGCGGTCGCACTAGCGGTCGGCGCCGGTTCAGCCTCGCCGCCCGGACGACACGCCAACCCCACGAGTGCGAGCGTAGCCAGCAGCGGAACGGCCTTCAGCGCCCGCCTAACGGCAGGCCGCGAGAACGGCAGGGAGCAAACGGTACTGCGCGTAGCGCTAGACAGCATGGGCCGGAAGCTATCCGCGTTGCTCGCCGACCGCAAAAGACCCGGAGATTTCCATGCAGGGCGCGCCACCGTCGCGCCAACCTACACTCGGCGGGGCAGCCCCCACCGATCGGCGGATGCGCGCCCTGCACCACACAGACCCCGATTCGGGCCCTGCTGCGGGCTAGCAACACCGCCCGGCGTATGGGAAACTGTCGCGGTACCCTTCGAGACTCCAAGCATGCGCAACGCACAAGACACCCGACAGACCCTGGCCCGCTGGCGTACCGCTCGACGAGCTGTCCTGGGCGCAATCGTCCTGGCCGGCTCGGTCGTCACCTCCGCCGCGGTGATGTACCGCATGGCCGCACGTGACTGCGCCTCGTACCACCAGGTCGACCGTGCTTACACGTACAGTGGCATCGGCGTGGTCATTGAGCGCGAACGTGGGCAAGTGATCGTGAGTCGTGTGCTCGCTGGCGCTCCCGCGGATGGAATCCTGCATCCGGGCGCACGCCTCGTCTCCGTCGGCGGAGAATCGCCTGCGACCCTCGAAGGTTGGGCCGAGATGATCCGCGGCGAAGCGGGCAGCGACGTGCAAGTCGAAGTCGCGTACCCCTGTGGCGGCCACAAGGTCCTCACCATTGAGCGCGGCATCGTTCGCATGCAGTACTAAACAGCAGTACGAACAGCGCCGTTTAGGCGATACGGGGGTCCGGTACTGATGCCCCAACCGAACCCGCTTCATCACTGAGGCGGGTTCAGTCGTTTTTGGGGTCGAGCCACAGATCGTCCAGGTACAACGCACCCTCGGGACTCGCATCCTCAAGACGCAGGCGTACCACCCCGACTCCGAGAACGCCGGTCACCGCGCTGCTCCTCGTTGGGTGAAGGTGTGCAGCGGTCCGAAGACCGCGTGTGGACGTCCGAGGCCTACGTCGGGAGCTAGTATTTTGCGCGACCCTCGGTTCGTGAGGGCAGCTAGGCCAAGAGCTCGGCGGAGGCGGCGGACACGAAACGGCGCGCCATGGCGAGGTTCCCAATCTTGCGATCGACAATGACGTAGAGGAATCGTTGTCCATCGACAGGGTGAAGGATGCTGAACCACCCGTCCGTGACGGTGAGGATCTCTTCGAGGGATCCTCCAAGACCGAGCCGACCAAGCAGGTCCTTCTTGAGCACGAGCAGCTCGGCGCCGCCGGAGCTCGCGACTTCGATGTCGATAGTACTTCCGACCTTGTACGTCGACGTTCCGCGCGTTTGATCGACCAATGCCGCGCCGAGGAGGCCCGA